>NZ_JBHTTQ010000065.1:0-42533 GCF_042794475.1 Streptomyces sp. NPDC056527 | reverse complement strand
GGGTTGGGGGGGGGGTGTTGGTGCGGACTCCCGCCGTACGGGATCCCGCACGAGGGGATCCCGTACGCGGAAGGCCGTCCTACGGGAGGTTGTGGACGTGCGGTCCGACCGCGTTGGACCAGGCGTTGCCGGCCGTCGCGTCCCAGTTGGTCGACCAGGTCATCGCACCACGCAGGTTGGGCCAGGTCTGCGAGGGCTTGAAGGAGCCGCAGTTGGTGCCGCGGGCCAGGCAGTCCAGCGCGTTCCTCACGATCGACGGGTCGACGTAGCCGCTGCCCGCTCCGCGGGTCGAGGCCGGCACGCCCAGCCCGACCTGGGAGGCGTCGAGGCCGCCCTGGAGCTGGATGCAGGCGAGCGCGGTGAGGAAGTCCACCGAGCCCTGGCTGTACACCTTGCCGTCGCAGCCGAGCATCGAACCGCTGTTGTAGTACTGCATGTTGACCACGGTCAGGATGTCCTTCACCGCGAGCGCGGTCTTGAAGTACTCGGTGCCCGTGTTCTGCATGTCGATGGTCTGCGGGGCCATCGTCAGGACCATCGACGAACCGGCCTTGGCGGAGAGCTGGCGCAGCGCCTTGGTCAGGTACGTGGAGTTGATGCCGTGCTCCAGGTCGATGTCGACCCCGTTGAAGCCGTACTCCTGCATCAGGGCGTACGCGCTGTCCGCGAACGCGGTGGCGGAGGCGTCACTGTTGATGGTGACGTTCCCCTTCTCGCCGCCGACGGAGACGATGACCGACTTGCCGGCCGCCTTCTTCGCGGCGACGTCCGCCTTGAAGTCGGCGACGGAGGCGTAGCCGACGGCCGGGTCCAGGTTGAAGACGATCTGGCCGGGCGTGGTGGTGGAGTCGGCGAAGGAGACGGCGATGATGTCGTACTGCGCCTGGACGTCCCGCAGCTTCTGGACGGTCGCGCCGTTGTTGAAGTTCTGCCAGTAGCCGGTCAGGGCGTGCTTGGGGACGGACGGACCGGGGCCCGGGTTGGTGGTGCCGGTCCGGGCCGAGACGGCGGTGGACTTGGCCGACTCGCCCGCCGCGTTGGTCGCGGAGACCTGGAACTGGTACGTCGTGTTGGCGGCGAGGCCCGTCACGGTGGCCGAGGTGCCGGAGACGGTCTGCGCCAGGGCGCCGTCCCTGTACACCTTGTAGCCGGTGGCGCCCGAGACCGCGTTCCAGTTCAGCGCGACCGAGGACGAGGTGACCGTGCCCGCGGCGAGGCCCGCCGGGGTCGACGGGACGACCGGGTCGGGGTCGGTGCCGCCGCCCCCGTCGGGGCCGAAGACGGAGACGTCGTCGACGTGGTAGGCGGCCTGTCCGTACCAGCCGTGGGTGTAGACGGTCACCGAGGTGGTGTTCGCGCCGGTGGTGAAGCTGGTGGTCAGCTGCTTCCAGGAGGAGCTGTCGGGCGTCCAGGTGGAGACGTCCGTGGTCCCGGTGCCGCTCGCGCCGAGGTAGGTGTACCCGCCCTGCACCCAGGCGCTCAGGGTGTACGTCGAGTTGGGCTTGACAGTGACGACCTGGCTGCACCGGGCGTTGTCCTGGCCGGCCGGGGTCGCCCTGAGGGCGCCGGCTCCCGTCCGTACGGGCGAGGAGACCGCGGAGCCGCTGCCCGCCGTACAGGTCCAGTTGGCGGTGCCGGACTCGAAGCCGGCGTTCTTGGCCACGTTGACGTCCGCGGCCTGGGCGGTGCCGGCGCCGCCGACGACGACGAGCCCGGAACCGACGGCCAGCGCCAGGGCGCCGCCGATCCATCTGCGGGAGCGTGTGGTGGTGCGGTCCACTTGCTGCCTCCGGAGGGGGAGTTGGGGGTGTGGAGGGTCGGAACGGTGGCCACCGCTGAGGGAACAAGCTGGTCCAGACCAATCGAGTTGTCAAGACCTCTGGAGGGGGCGGGAGTCGGGGGCCGGGGTCCGCGCGTGGGTCCCGGGGCCCACCGCCGGCCGTGCCCAGGCCCAGGTCCGGGCCCACCTCCGGGCCCAGCGCAAGGGCCGTGCGGGCCCAGAAATCTCCTGGCGCTTGGCGGATTGTGTGTTCACCAGCCCACGGTCCGTGGATAAGGTGCAGAAGCACCGCGCTGTGCAGTAACGCAGTGAACGCAGTGAGTCATGGGGACATGGGGACGGGGAGCCCGACGTGCCGACAGCGATCGCGGTCACCAGTGCCGATCTGGTGCTGCCACCGACCGACCAGCAGACACCGACCGCCGCCGTCCTGCCGGCGCCGGGGACCCAGCCCCTCGCCTCCGCGGTCGCCGACCTCCAGCTCCTCCTCGACCGGTACGGCCATGTGATCGTGGTCTGCCCCACCTCCGTGCCGAACGCCACCGAGCGACGGCTGCATGCCGTGCGGTCCCTCCTGGAGAGCGACCGGATCGCCCTGGTCAAGACCGACCTGCCGCCGCTCGGCACCGCCGTCCTGGCCCGGCAGCTGCGGCAGCTGTCCGCCTGCGACTTCAGCCCCGGCGTCGTCGCCTCCGCCGCCCGGCTGCTCGCCCACTACATCTACGCGGGGGCCGTCCTCGGCTCCGTCGCCAAGCTCGACCGCGTACCGGTCAGCCTCAAGTCCCACCTCAAGGGGTGGATGCCGGGCGCGCAGTTCGCCGTCCTCGCCGGGCCCGTCCCCCAACTCGTCCGGATCGCGCCGGGCGCCGAGCCGCCCGCCGGACCCGAGTTCGCCACCCAGCTCCTTCTGGCCCGCGGACAGCTGCAGACCGAATGGCCCACCGGCACCCTCGCACCCCGCTGGCAGGTCCAGGGCGTCCAGGAGGCCCCGCTGCCCGCCGAGTCGCCGCGCTGGTGGGGCACCGGCCGGCTGGTCGAGTTCGCGGCCTATCTCCCCGACATCGCGGTCCTCCACCACCTGGTCTCCTCCGTACGCCGCGAGACCTGCCACTGGTGCCGGATGGAACTCATCGGCGACCGCTGCGGATTCTGCTCCGCCCCCCTGCCCGCCACCGTGCCGCCCGCCGCCTCGGCCGAACCCCGGGCGCTCACTTCCCCTGTCCGCTGAGTCACACGGAACCGATCGAGGTTGTACGGCCATGAATTCCCGCCAGCGCCGTGGCGTCCTGCTCCTCCTGCTGTCCGTCCTGTGCGCCCTGGGCGCCTTCGCCGGAGTCCTCTCGGTGATCGGTGACGTCAACTCCAAGGTCGGACCCGAGGTGAAGGCGTACCAGGTCAGGAAGGACGTGGCGCCCTACACCCCGCTGAGCGCCGGGCAGTTCGAAGAGATCGCGATGCCCGAGCGCTGGCTCTCGGACAACGCCGTCACAGACCTCGCGCAGATCGAGGGCAAGATCGCCGTCACCACCCTCCGGGCCGGCTCCCTGCTCCAGTCCGACATGATCGTCAAACGTCCGGCGCTCCAGCCCGGCCAGCAGGAGATCGCCATCATGATCGACGCCGCCACGGGAGTCGCCGGCAAGATCACCGCGGGCGCCACGGTCAACATCTACGCCACCTTCGACGGCGAGAAGGGCGGACAGCCAGCCCAGTCCAAGATGATCGTCGCCAACGCCCGCGTCCTGGACGTCGGCAAGCTCACCCCCATCAGCGACTCCGAGAACCGGAGCAGCCGCGCCACCGAGGCCGTGCCGATCACCTTCGCGCTCTCCACCCTCGACACCCAGCGCGTCGCCTACGCCGAGTCGTTCGCCCAGCACGTACGCCTCGCCCTCGTCGCGCCCGGCGGCGAACCCACCGTCGACCCGCGCGACCGCACCTACACGCTCGACAAGGACAAGTGAGGCAGGCCATGACCACCAGGATCCTGCCGGCCGTCGCCGACCCCGACGCGGCCCGGGCCGTCACCACGCTGCTCAGCCAGCTCCCCGACGCCGAACCCGCCGCCCCCGTCGCCGACTCCACCCACCTCGTCGACACCCTCGCCCGGCTGGCCGCCGAGTCCCTCGACGAGCTGCCCGAGGTCGTCGTCGTCCACGAACGGATCGGCCCGGTCCCGGCTCTGGAGCTGATCCGCGAGGTCGCGCTCCGCTTCCCCGCCGTCGGCGTCGTCCTCATCACCGCCGACGCCAGCCCCGTCCTCTTCTCGGCCGCCATGGACTCCGGCGCCCGCGGCCTGGTCACCCTCCCCCTCGGCTACGAGGAGCTCGCCAGCCGCGTCCAGGCCGCCGCCCAGTGGTCCGTCGGCGTCCGCCGGCACCTCGGCAGCGGCGCCGACGTCCTCACCGGACCCGGCGGCACCGTCGTGACCGTCAGCGGCGCCAAGGGCGGCGTCGGGACCACCGTCACCGCCGTCCAGCTCGCCCTCGCCTCCCGGGCCTCCGGCCGGAACGTGGCCCTCGTCGACATGGACCTCCAGGGCGGCGACATCGCCTCGTACCTCGACGTCCAGTTCCGCCGCTCGGTCGCCGACCTCGCGGCCGTCGACGACATCTCGCCCCGCGTCCTCCAGGACGCCGTCTTCACCCACGAGACGGGCATCGCCCTGCTCCTCGCCCCCGGCGAGGGCGAACGCGGCGAGGACGTCCCCGACCGCGCCGCCCGCAAGATCGTCGGCGCGCTGCGCTCCCGCTACGACGTCGTGGTCGTCGACTGCGGGACCCATCTGACCGGCGCGGGCGCCGTCGCCGTCGAGATGGCCGACGCGGCGCTCCTGGTCACCACCCCGGACGTGGTCGCGGTACGAGCCGCCAAGCGGACCGTACGGATGTGGGACCGGCTCCAGATCCGCAAGGCGGAGGAGAGCACGGTCCTGGTGAACCGGTACACGCGCTCCACCGAGATCCAGCCCGCCCTCATCCAGAAGATCACCGGGACCCGGATGGCGGGCGTGGTGGTCCCCGCCAACTTCAAGGAACTCCAGGGCGTCGTCGACGCGGGCAGGATGCACGAACTCGACGCCCGGTCGAGCGTGAAGCAGGCCCTGTGGTCGCTCGCCGGCGAACTGGGCCTGGTCGGCACACCGGGGTCCGCCTCACAGCGCGCCTCGACCGGGTCGGGTCCGGGCTCGGGCAAGCAGCTCGCCCTCACGCGCGGGGACGACCGCGGATCGCTGGGGCTGCGCCGCCGCGGGAAAGGTCGCTGAGCCATGCCGGCGTACCGGGACGCGTCGACGCGCGACAAGGGGCAGGTGGCCGTCGAGTTCCTCGGCATGGTGCCGCTCATCCTGCTCACGCTCGTCCTGCTCTGGCAGTGCGTCCTGGTCGGCTACACCTTCACCCTCGCCGGCAACGCCGCCGACGAGGCGGTACGCGCCGGGGCCGTCGACGGCGACTGCCAGGCGGCAGGGACGCGCCACCTGGACGGGGCATGGGCCTCGGGCGCCTCGGTGTCCTGTGCCCCGTCCGGCTCCGGGGACATGGTGACCGCGACGGTACGGCTCAAGGTGCCGGTGCTGTTCCCCGGCGCGATCAGCTTCCCCTTCACCGTGACCGGTGAGGCCGGAGCCGTACGGGAAGAGAGGGAGGGGCCGTGAAGGCACGTGACCGGGGCCAGGTGGCCGTCGAGTACCTGGGGTTCCTCCCCATCCTGCTGCTCGTCGCCCTCGCCGGGATCCAGCTCGGACTCGCCGCGTACGCCGCCCAGCAGGCGGGCACCGGAGCGCGCGCCGCCGCCCGGGCCGCCACCCACGACGACACGACGCTCGCCCCCGGGGCGGCGGGCAGAGCGGCGATGAGCGACTGGATCGCCGAACGCGCGGGAGTCGACGTCGACGCCGGCGGCGACGAGGCCGTCGCGACCGTCACCGTACGGATCCCGTCCGTCGTCCCCTTCTGGGACTTCGGCGAGGTCCGCAAGAGCGCCACCCTGCCCCTGCCCGAGGAGGACGAGTCATGAGCCTGCGGGCCCGCATCAGCGCCCCCGAGGAGAACGGCCCCGGAGGCCGCGAGGACGGTCATCTCGTCGCGTCCTTCCGCGCCAAGCTCCTGGAGGAGATCGACCTCACCGAGATGTCGGCCCTCGCCGCAGCCGAGCGACGGGCCCGCCTCGAACGCGTCCTCGGGCACATCATCAGCCGCGAGGGCCCCGTCCTCTCCACCGTCGAACGCGCCCAGCTCATCCGCCGCGTCGTCGACGAGGCGCTCGGCCTCGGCGTCCTCGAACCCCTCCTCGAAGACGCCTCCATCACCGAGATCATGGTCAACGGACCCGACCAGATCTTCATCGAGCGGGCCGGCCGGGTCGAACTGCTGCCGCTCCGCTTCGCCTCCCACGAGCAGCTGATGCAGACCATCGAACGCATCGTCTCCACCGTCAACCGACGCGTCGACGAGTCCAATCCGATGGTCGACGCCCGGCTGCCGTCCGGCGAGCGCGTCAACGTGATCATCCCGCCGCTCTCCCTCACCGGCGCGACCCTGACCATCCGCCGCTTCCCCCGCGCCTACACCCTGCGCGAGATGATCGGCCTCGGCTCGCTCGACGAACAGATGCTGTTCCTGCTCGCGGGGCTCGTCCAGGCGAAGTTCAACGTCATCGTGTCCGGCGCGACCGGCACGGGGAAGACCACCCTCCTGAACGCGCTGTCCGGACTGATCCCCGAGGGCGAACGGGTCATCACCATCGAGGACTCGGCCGAACTCCAGCTCCAGCAGTCCCACGTCATCCGCCTCGAAAGCAGGCCGCCGAACATCGAGGGCCGCGGCCAGGTCACCATCCGCGACCTCGTCCGCAACTCCCTGCGGATGCGCCCCGACCGCATCATCGTCGGCGAGGTCCGCGGCGGCGAGACCCTCGACATGCTCCAGGCGATGTCCACGGGACACGACGGCTCGCTCGCCACCGTCCACGCCAACTCCGCCGAGGACGCCCTGATGCGGCTCCAGACGCTGGCCTCGATGTCCGAGGTCAAGGTCCCCTTCGAGGCGCTCCGCGACCAGATCAACAGCGCCGTCGACGTGCTCGTCCAGCTGACCCGGCACGCCGACGGCACCCGCCGCGTCACCGAGATAGCCATCCTGGCCTCGAACGGCCGCGAACGCTTCACCCTCGCCACCGTCTGCCGCTTCCGCGCCCAGCCGCTCGCGGCCGACGGCCGGGTGTACGGCGCGTACGAGTACCACCCGCTGCCGCGACGCGTCGCCGACCGGCTGTACATGGCGGGCCAGCCCATCCCGCAGGCCTTCGGCGTCGCCGCGTCCGACGAGCAGCTCGCCACCCGAGAAGCGAAGTAGGAGGGGGACGGAGATGAACCCACTCACCTGGCTGGTGACCGGTGTCGCGCTGCTCTGCTGCGTCCTCGCCGTACTCGGCATCCACCTGTACGCGAGCGGCGCCGCTCAGCGCGCGGCCCTGGTCGCCCGGCTCACCCGGACCGGCGAACCGGAGGGGGGCGGCCGCCGCAGGCGCCGCTTCCGGGGCATCGACCGACGCGTCCGCCGGACCGCGTTCGGCCGGAAGCTGGAACTGCGGATCTCCGCCACCGGCCTCGACCTGACACCCGGCGAGTTCGTCGTCGCCATGTCCGTGACCGTGGCCGCCCTGTGGATCGCGGGACAGTCCGTGCTCTCCCCGTTCTTCGGCCCCATCTGCGGCTTCCTCGGCGTGTGGGTCGCCATGGGCTTCCTGAACTGGCAGCGGCAGAAGCGCATCGAGAAGTTCATCAACCAGCTGCCGGAGCTGTCGCGGATCCTCGCCAACGCCACCCAGGCGGGGCTCGCCCTGCGGATGGCGCTCAGCATGGCCGCCGACGAACTGGAAGCGCCGGCGGGCGACGAACTGGAGAAGGTCGCCCAGCAGCTCGCCGTCGGCACCTCCATCGACGACGCCCTCGGCGAACTCGCCGAACGCCTCCCCTCCCGCGAACTCGTCGTCCTCGTCACCACCCTCGTCCTCGCCAACAAGGCCGGCGGCACGGTCGTCGCCTCGCTGCGCAACCTCACCGAGACGCTGGAGGAGCGCAAGGAGACCCGACGGGAGGTCCGTACCCAGCTGTCGCAGGTCAGCATGACGGCGTACGCGGTCCCGGTGATCGGGATCGGCTCGCTGCTGCTCATCGACAACATGCAGCCCGGAGCCCTGGACCGGATGACCGGCTCCGGCCTCGGCCAGTTCGCCGTCGTCGCCGCCTTCGCGCTGTACATCGTCGGCTTCGTCGTCATCCGCCGCTTCTCGAAGATCGACGTCTGAGGGGCTGGACATGGACCTTCTGCTCGCCCTCGTCGCCGCCCTCTCGGTCGCCGGGATCTTCCACGGCATCCGCCTCTACCGCGCGGACGCCAAGCTCCCCGGCGACCTCCAGCTCGCCCTGGAGGTCGGCTCCACCCGCACCGGAGCGGTCGACTCCGTCGTGGACCGGCTGGGGATGCGCTACTCGGCCGCCATACTCCGCGCGATGGGCCCGAAGCGGGTCAACGCCGTACGGCGCAGGATCGACCTGGCGGGCAACCCCGGCGGGCTGACGATAGACAGATACGGAGCCCGGCGCGCGGTCTACGGATTCCTGGGCGGCCTGGGCGGCCTGGTGATGCTCTCCAACGGCGACCTGCTGGTCGCCCTCCTGCTCTTCGCCTTCGCCGCCTTCTGGACCGAGGTCGGCATCTGGTCCGCGATCCGCATCCGCAAGGACCAGATCGAGCGGACGCTGCCGGACTTCCTCGACGTCCTGGCCGTGGTGGTGTCGGCCGGGCTCGGATTCCGGCAGGCGCTCGACCGGGTGGCCGACAAGTACGAGGGCCCCTGGGCGGACGAACTCCGGATCACCCTGCGCCAGATGGACATGGGCGTGAGTCGCCGGCAGGCCTTCGACGAGCTGCGGCGCCGTAACGACTCCGAGCAGGTGGCCCAGTTCGTCACGGCGCTGCAGCAGGGCGAGGAGCTCGGCGCGCCGATCGTCGACACGCTCATCCAGATCGCCAACGACATGCGACGGACGGACGCCCAGAACGCCCGGCGCAAGGCGGCGAAGGCGGTCCCCAAGGCGACGATGGTGATCACGACGCTGATGGTCCCGGCGACGATGATCCTGCTGGGCGCGGGGCTGTTCCTGGGGACGGGCACGAACTTCGGCTCGATCACGGGGGAGTGAGGGCCGTGTCGGTACCCGTGGCCGTGTCGGTCTCGATCGAGGTGAACGCCCTCCAGGCGATGTGCCGCCAGGTCTTCGGCTTCCGGCTGGCGATGATCGCCCTGGCGAGCCCGACGGCCCTGATGGGAGCGGCACCGGGTGTGGCGGCCTGGCTGGTGGGAGCGGCCGTGCTGGTCACCTTCATGGGGTCGTACGTGATGTTCCGGGACTGGGAACGGTTCGGCCCGCTGCTGCTCCGGCACCCCGCGCTGCTCGCCGCGGACACCCTCTTCGGCTCACTGCTCCTGGTCACGGCGGGCCCGCAGAGCACGCTCGGATACGTCAGTGTCTGCACCCCGCTGCTCGCGGGCCTCGCCTACAGCTGGCGCGGGGCGGCCTTCTTCGCCTGCCTCCAGTCGTTGATCCTGCTGGCGATCCACGCCACGGAGGTGGGCGAGGTGGGTGGTGTGGGGGATGCGGCGCTGCTCCCCGGCCTGTGCGTGATCACGGGCGCGCTGGGCGTCACACTCCGGAACCTCCTGCTCCGCTTCGGCGCCGCGACCCGGGCCCTCACGGAGGCCCGCACGCGCCTGGCCGCCGCCCAGGCGGTGGAGGAGGAACGGGCCAGGCTCGCCCGCGACATGCACGACTCGGTGGCCAAGACCCTGCACGGGCTGGCGCTGGCGGCGGACGGCCTGGCGGAGGCGCCGGACCCGCGACAGCAGGCGCTGGTCGTGGCGCGCTCGGCACGGAGGGCGGCGGCGGAGTCGCGCGAGCTGCTGGCGGACCTGCGGAGGCAGTCGTACGGCCTGGGTGAGCAGATCGACCTCTCGTCGGAACTGTCGCTCCGGGTACGGGACTTCGCCCGCCGCTCGGGCATCGAGGCCCACTACAAGGGGGTCGCTCCGGGTTCGGTGCCGCCCGTTCCCTACGCGGTGGCGCGGCAGCTGTTGACGATCGCCTCGGAGGCGATGGAGAACGCGGGCCGCCATGCGGCGCCCACCCGGGTGGACGTCTCGGCCGGCGTCGTGGCGGGCCTGCTCCGGATCAGCGTGTGCGACGACGGCCGCGGCCTGCCGCCGGGCACGACCCTCGACGACCTGCGCAGGACGGGCCACTTCGGCCTGGTCGGCATGGTGGAGAGGGCGGCGGGGGTCGGGGCGCGTATCAGGATCGGCAGGGGAAGCGTGGTGCGCGGCACGGAGGTCCGCCTGGAACTTCCGGTCGAGGGGGTCGCGCGATGACGGTCACGGTGCTCGTCGCGGACGACAACCCGGTGGTACGGGCGGGGCTGCGGACCCTGCTGGACAGCGACGCGGCCTTCCGGGTCGTCGCGGAGGCCCCCGACGGCCGCACGGCGGTGACCCTGACGGAGTACCACCGCCCGGACGTGGTCCTGCTGGACGTCCGCATGCCGGTGATCGACGGTCTGACGGCCCTCCCGCACCTGGCCCGCCTGGCGCCGGTGCTGATGCTGACGTACAGCGGGGAGCACGAGATCGTCAGGGAGGCGCTGAGGCTGGGGGCGGGCGGCTACCTGGTCCACGGCGAGTTCACCCCGGAGCAACTCCGAACGGCGGTCCACGACGTCTCGGCGGGCCGGGCCCACTTCACCCCGACGGCGGCGAACGCGGTGCTGGGGCTGGTGAGGGGTGCGACTGCACACGATGGAGTGCGGCCAACTGTCTCGATTTCATTGAGATCTGACGAAAGCCCTTCGCAGCTGCAACCGAATGTGGCACGGTATGGACTGAGCGTGAGGGAGGGGGAGGTGATGGACCTGATCGCGTCGGGCCTCAGTAATCGACAGATCGCGGACACCTGCTTCATCAGCGAGAAGACGGTCAAGAACCACATCAACCGCATCTTCGCCAAACTCCACGCGCGAACCCGCAGCGAGGCGATAGCGGCATGGCTGGGCACGCGAGGGATCCCGGGCGACCTCCCGGGCGGGCGCGGCACGCTCGGCACGGGGAGGACCTGGTGATCTGGGCCCGGGTTTGGGCCTACGGGCCCTGTGGGGAGGAGGGGATGGGGGCGTACCGTGCGCGGGCCGAGATCGGCATCGGCACGGGGACGTTCGAATCCGGAGGGGACCACGATGAACGACGTCATGCTGCGGGCCGTGACGAAGGCGAAGGTACGCTTCGGCGGCTGGGTCCGCGCGAGGTCGGGGGATCGGGGGCAGACGGCGGTCGAGTACCTGGGGATCATCGTGGTGGTGGTGGCGATCGTCATCGCGATCTCGGGCACGAGCATCGGCCAGGACATCAAGAACGCGATCAGCACGAAGATCGCCAGTCTCACCGGCGGTGGCGGAGGCGAGTGACCGGTCGTCGTCCTGACGACCGTGGACAGGCCTTTCCCGTCTACATCACGGTGGTGGCAGGCCTGCTTCTCCTTGCGTTCGCCTACTTCGCGGTAGGACAAGCCGCCGCGACCCGGAACGGGGCCCAAACGGCTGCTGACGCTGCCGCATTGGCTGCGGCACAGGATGCACGGGAGCAACTCAGGGATGGATGGCTGAAGGTCATCCTCGATCCCGCGCAATGGGATGACTTCCTCACGGGGCAGGACTATGGCGAGCTTGCCGCGTGTCAGCGGGCGGCCTCGTTCGCGGCGAAGAACGACGCGGAACTCTGGGGTGAGGGCTGTCGCCGTCTACCCGTGGGTGAAGAGGGATTCCGTGTGGACGTCCGCACGTTGAGCACCGTCGGGGACTCGGTGATCCCCGGCACGGATGAGCAGCATGCGTTCGCGTCGGCGACAGCCGTGATCGAACCACGCTGCACCTTCGACGCTCCTGAGCCGGAGCCCACACCGACGGAGTCGGCCGAACCGGACCCTGGCGAGACCGAGGACGAGAAGCCCGGGCCGATCCTCGGTCTTTCGTGCGACGGTGAGGCCTGGGATATCGATCCGGACCGGCCGGACCTTCCGGGCGTTGCCGATCTCTTCACTGTCCGACTGGCTGATTGACAAGCAGAGGAATTCCGACACATGAGCGTTCGGTGCGCGACGAAGCCGCGTAGAGGGATGGTCGCGATCGTCATCGCGGCCGGACTGGCCCTTGGCGTCGGCGGCTGTGGCAGCGACGAAGCGCCGTCGCAGGCGAAGCCTTCCGCGTCCCAGTCCTCGAAGGCGCCTGAAGCCGGCAAAGGGGCTCAGACTCAGGAGCCCACCGAAGTCCTGGCCATCCTCAAGGGACAAGAGGGGCTCGAGTTCACTGTCGAGTCGGCGAAGCGTGACGTCGGAGGGTTTCTGACCGTCAGTGGAAAGCTGGCCAACACCTCGGATGCGGTTCGGATCATTCCCGCCCAGCTCGCGGGTGACGAGACGGAGATTGTCAAGCACGGTACTTCGCTGGGTGGTGCGACCCTCGTCGATTCGCTGGGGAAGAAGCGCTACTACGTCCTGCGGGACACAGACGGCCGGCCTCTGACAACCACCGGCCTGTCGAATCTCGGAGCAGGCCGCTCCACGAACGTCTTCATGCAATTCCCCGCCCCTCCGGCCAACACCGCCGAGGTGACGCTCCAGCTGCCCACCTTCCGCCCCGGCACCATCAAACTTTCCTGAGGCAGCCATGACGACATCGAGCCGCATCGCCGTCCTCACCGCAGTCCTCCTCCTCGCCACCGCCACCCCCGCCCTCGCCGACGATCCCCCCAACTCCACCTCCAGCGGCTCCCCACCCCCCGCCATCGACGCGAACTCGCCCGAGCTCATGCTTCCCGACGGCGCCACCCTCGCCCCCGCCAAGATCCTCGACATCAAGCAGGTCGTCGAAGAGGAAGGCGGCGAGCAGCGCCGCGAGGACACCAACGTCGACGTCACCTTCGCCCTCCAGGCCGAGGTCCTCTTCGGCAAGGACAGCGCCAAGCTCGGTCCCGCCGCGACCGCCCGGATCGCCGCCATCGCGGTGGAGATCAACAAGCAGAACTCCAGCAAGGTCCGCGTCTTCGGCTTCACCGACAACCTCGGCACGTACGAGCACGGCCTCAAGCTCTCCAAGCAGCGTGCGGACGCCGTGCAGCAGGAGCTGGCGAAGAACCTCGACCCGGGGAAGACCTTCGACATCCGCGGGTACAGCGAGGACTACCCCATCGCCGACAACGGCACGGAGGAGGGCCGCACCAAGAACCGCCGCGTGGAGATCTCCTTCCCGAGGACGACAGGCGGCTGAGACCGCATGCGGGGAGCGCGCGTCACCCCAGGTGCCCCAACGCCGTTCGGATCGTTGTGAGCATGTGGGTCGGGTGGTGGAAGACGTCCGTTGCCGTGAAGCGGAGAACTCGGTGGATCGCCGGGCAGTCGGTGAGTTCGTTGAAGCGGTGGATGTCGCGGGCGTGGGCCTGGCGCGTGCCGTGGAAGGCGTAGCCCTCGATCTCGATGGCCAGGCCCGCCTCGCGGAAGAGGAAGTCCGGGCGGAGGGTGCGGCCCGAGCGGGAGTGGAGGAGGGGTTGGCACTCGGGGTGGAGGCCGGCGTCGTGCATGTGGAGACGGGCGATCGTCTCCGCAGGGGAGCCCGAGGCCGCGTTCGTCAGAGGGAGCCAGCGACGGGCCCGGGGCGCCCCCGGGCGGCGTGCGGTCAGTTCGGCAGCCAGGGCCTCGTGGTGGACGATCGGCTCACGGCGCGTTCCCCGGACCGTACGGCGCGACAGCGCCGAGTCCGCCGCGACCACCGCCGCCTCGCGTGTGCCGCAACTCCGCATCAGGTCGCCGACCGTCCGCGCCGGACTCGTCACCCGCAGGCCCGACCGGACGCACATGTCCTGTTCGGCGAGGCCGCCCGTCCTGTGGACCCGCAGGTCCGGCCGGGTGGATCCACCGACACCTCGGCCGGCCGTGAATTCCAGTACCTCCCCGACGTCCCGCGTCGCGTCCAGGACCTCCACCCGGTGCAGCACCGCCGCCGTGCCGTGGCTGCACACCAGCTCCGGACGCAGCAGCTGGACCGCCCTCGCCCTGACCTTCCAGTCCACCTCCTTCCCCGGGACCACCCACGCGCCCCGACAGATCCGCTGCCACCCCTCATGGCGCAGTCGCCTCCCCAGTCGGCTGCCCCCCGACCAGCCCGCCGCGTACGCCCACGCGGTCAGGAGCACCCCGCCGCGGGCCAGTCTCGCCAAGTCGTGCATGGCTCCAACGATCCACGGGCGCCCGACAGTTCGCACCCCCTGTGGATAACCCTCGCCCTCATGCCCCATCCTGGTCGAAACGGGCACCAGGACTCCTCCGGAGTGGACTGCTGATGACGACGACGCCGAGCGTGCAACTGGTCAGCGACCTCGTGAACCACATCCCCGAATTCCGGGACGCCTTCGACACCCATGTCTTCAACCAGGGCGGCGTACTGCCCCACGTCTTCTTCTGGGACGTCGTCCAGGACACCGTGCGCTCCTTCCTCGGCGAGGCCCCGGGCACGGCCGACTGGCGCCGCACCCTCGACTTCCTTGAGGAGCAGAGCGGGCGCGGGGTCCTCGGCATCGACGAGGTCATCGTCACCTCGTTCCTCAACGACCTGCCCTACCCCGACGAGCCCGGCCACGCCATCGTCCTCCAGCTCGGTCCCGTCATGGCCGCGCGCTTCGGGCGGATCCGGCCCGGGGGATGAGAGGGGGAGGGGAGGCGAGCCGCACGGTCTCCTCCTGCTCGGGCGCGAGGAAGACCCCGGTCCGGTCGGCGAGCCAGGCCAGGTCGGGACTCCTCCTCCGTCCTCCCGACCGGCCTCGCGCGTGCTGCCGACATAATCGAGCGCATGTCCCCAGATCGACCCCGTCCTCCGGAATCCCTCGCCGCCGCCCTCGGCGGCTACGCCGCCACCCGCGTCATCGGCCTCGCGGTCCTCGCCGTCGCCGCCGTCGCGGTCGGCAAGGACGGGCTGCACCGGCTGACGGGTCGCTGGGACGCCGTCTGGTACGTCCGCATCGCCGAGAACGGATACGGCTACCAGGTCACCCTCCCCAACGGGAGCGTCCACTCCGACCTCGCCTTCTTCCCCCTCTTCCCCGCCCTCGAACGGGCGCTGTCCACCGTCCTCCCCGTCGACGCCGCCACCGCAGGACTGCTCGTCTCCTGGGTCGCCTCGCTCGCCGCCGCCTGGGGGATCTACGCCGTCGGCAGCCATGCGGCGGGCCGGCAGGCCGGTGTCGTCCTCGCCGTCCTCTGGGGCGTGTACCCGACCGCGTTCGTGCAGTCGATGGCGTACACGGAGACGCTCTTCACCGCCCTCGCCGCCTGGTCGATCCTCGCCGTGCTGCGCGACCGCTGGATCCTGGCCGGTGCGCTCTGCGTGCTCGCCGGACTGACCAGGCCGACCGCCGCCGCGCTCATCGCCGCCCTCGGGATCACCGCGATCGTCACCGTCGTGCGCGAACGGAAGCTGCCTGTCCGTATGGCGGCCGGCGTGCTGATCGCCCCTCTGGGCTGGCTCGCCTACATCGTCTACGTCGGGGTACGGGAGGGCAGCCCCACCGCCTACTTCGACGTCCAGGCCGCCTGGGGCAACTCCATCGACGGCGGGGTGGCCCTCGCCCGCTTCATCTGGGGGCTGCCGCCGCTCGCCGCCCTCGGGCTCTGCGCGGCGCTCGGTCTGCTCGCCTGGCTGGTGGTGCTGTGCGTACGGCAGAAGCAGCCACTGCCGCTGCTCGTGTACACGATCGCCGTGGTGGTCGTCTCGCTCGTCGGCGCCGCGTACTTCGGCTCCCGGCCACGGCTGATGATGCCCGCGTTCGGTCTGCTGCTGCCGGCCGCGGTGGCGCTCGTACGGCTCCGGGTACGCAACCGGATCCTCGTCCTCGCCGGGCTCGCCCTCGCGTCGGGGGCCTACGGAGCCTTCACTCTCCTCGGCTCGGGACCACCGTGACCCGTACGCCCGGCCGCACACCCCACCCCGCCATCGCGCCGCTCTCCGCCTCCAGCACGTGCCGGCCCCGCGGCCGGATCATGCCGAGCCGCCCCGGCCTCATCGTGACCACGTCCAGAACGGTGAACGAACGGTCCAGGTAGGCCACGTCGATCGCGAAGCGCATACCGAAGGTGTGCACGCTGTTCGTCGGGGTGATGAGCAGGGCGCCCCCGATCCCGTCCCTGCCGAGCAGGCCCCGGCGCCGCGCCCGGTAGGACGCCGCGATCTCCAGCGGGAGCGAGTCACGCCCCACGAGCAGACTCCCCGCTCCGTCACGCCATTTCCCCGGTCTCCCCATGGGGGAGACGGTAGCGGCCCGGCTGGGTAGGGTGCCGCGCGTGTACGCCATGCTGATCGTCGTCGCCGCCCTGTGGGGTGCCGTGGCAGGGCTGCTCGTGCCGCGCGCCGCGTACCGGCTCTCGGTCGAGCCGGAGGAGCCGTGGCGGGACAGCTGCCAGGCGGGGCACGCCCTGGTCGGCCCCGGGCGGGGCTGGCTCGGCGGCCCGGGCTGCGCCGTCTGCACGGACGACCGTACGCCCGGCGCCCGTACGGTCCGTACGGCGAGCGCGGAACGTACGGAGCACCCCGGCTCCCGGCCCTCGGCACCGCGCCTCGCGTCCTCCCCGCTCGCCCCCTCCCTCCTCACCGGCCTCGCCTGTGCCGTCCTCGCCGCCGCCACCGGCCCCCGCCCCGAACTGGCCGTCTGGCTCCTCTACGCGCCCTTCGCCGTACTCCTCTCGACCGTCGACGTCCGCGTCCACCGACTGCCCGACCAGCTCACGCTCCCGCTCGCCGTCGCCACGCCGCTGCTCCTCCTCGGCGCCGAACTCCTGCCGTACGAGGCCGGCTCCTGGCTCCACTCGCTGCTCGGCGGACTCGCCCTGGGCGGCGGCTACCTCGTGCTGTACCTGATCCACCCGAACGGCATGGGCCGCGGCGACGTCAAGCTCGCCCTCTCGCTCGGCTCCGCCCTCGGCTGGTACGGCTGGGGGATCCTCTTCGTCGGAGCCTTCTCGGGGTTCCTTCTCGGCTCGTTGTACGGGCTCGGCCTCGTTCTCGCGCGGCGCGGAAGCCGTAAGTCGGCGATCCCGTTCGGGCCGTTCATGATCGGCGGCGCGCTGTTCGGCGTGCTCATGGGAGCGTTCGTCGCTACCCCCTAGCATCCGCATATATGTGGACAAAGACCGGCGATATGCCGGACCTGCCAGGTGATCCGTCCGAACCGGCCGCCAAGGCCCCACCGGTCGCCGAGCGGCCCGCCGCCCCCTCGCTCCGCAAGCGCTCCCTCCTGCCCTGGGCCTGGGCCGTCGGCCTGTGCCTCCTGTACGCGTCCGTCGCCCTGCGCCGCCACTTCCTCCTGCGCACCACCGGCTACGACCTCGGCATCTTCGAGCAGGCCGTGCGCGCCTACTCCGAGGTCCGTGCCCCGGTCGTCCCGTTGCGCGGCGAGGACTTCAACCTCCTCGGCGACCACTTCCACCCCCTTCTCGCCGTCCTCGCGCCGCTCTACCGGATCTGGCCCTCCGCGACGTGTCTGCTCGTCGCCCAGTCCGTCCTTCTCGGCCTCGCCGTCGTGCCGCTCGCGCGCTGGGCCCAGCGGGCGCTGGGCACCTGGGCGGCCCATGCGGTCGCCGCCGCATACGGGCTGAGCTGGGGCATCGCCTCCGCCGCCGCCTTCGACTTCCACGAGGTCGCCTTCGCCGTACCCCTGCTGGCGTTCTCCCTCGAAGCGCTCGGCCGACAGCGCTGGGGCGTCGCGGTCGCCTGGGCCGTACCGCTGCTGCTCGTCAAGGAGGACCTGGGGCTCACCGTGGCCGCCATCGGCGTGTACGTCGCGGTCAAGGGCCCGCGCCGGCTCGGCGCCGCGACCGCGGTGGGCGGGCTGCTCGGCTCGGTCCTCGCGGTCAAGGTGCTGCTGCCCGCGGTGAATCCTTCCGGGGAGTACTTCTACGGCGGCAACCTGCCCGACACCGACGGGTCTCTGCTCGCCACCCTCGCCATGCTGCCGATCGACCTGCTGCAGCCCGAGGTCAAGGCGGTGACCCTGGTCCTGATCTTCGCCCCGTCCGCGCTGCTCGCCCTGCGTTCGCCGCTCGCGCTGATCGCCGTCCCGACGCTCGCCTGGCGGATGCTCTCCGAGAACAGCTCCCACTGGGGCACGGCTTACCACTACAGCGCGATCCTGATGCCGGTCGTCTTCGCCGCTCTCATCGACGCGCTGTCCGTGTGGCGCCGTGAGCCGTATCCGCTCCGGGTCCGTCAGCTGCGGGCCTCGCTCCTCACCGTCCTCGCGGTGACGGTGGTCCTGGTGCCGGCCTTCCCGCTCGCGCAGGTGGCGGCGGTGTCGACCTGGCGCGCCGACCCGCACGTCGAGACCGCCCGCACGCTGCTGGCGCGGATCCCCGACGGGGCGACCGTGGCGGCCTCCAACCGGCTGGTGCCGCAGCTCACTTCGCGCTGCTCGGTCGTGATCTTCCCGACGTACCCCGTGGACGAGAAGGCGCCGAAGTCCCCCTTGAGCTTCATCCCGCAGCCCACCGCCGAGTGGATCGTCCACGACCGGGAGGCGCCGGAGGGCTGGCTGTTCCGGCAGGGGCAGTGGCCGTACCGGCTCGACGTGCAGGAGTCGGAGCTGAGGCTGGCGCGTCAGGTGTACGGGTACGAGCTGGTGGCGGAGGGAGACGGGGTGACGCTGCTGCACCGTCGGGGGACGTGACGACGCGCCCAGGGCGGCCCCAGCGGGCGGGCACGCATGCCACCCGCCCCGCCTCACGCGAGCCACCCGTCCGGCCTCGCTTCACGCGCGCGTGCGGCCCGGTCGCCTCCGGCCCGAGGCCGCCGCCCGCCCCGCCTTACGCGCCATCCCACCCGGCCTCGCTTCACGGGCGTGCTGCTTGGCCTCGCTTCACGGGCGCGTGCCGCCCGCCCCGCCTTACGCCCCGCTTCACGCACGCATGCCGCCGCCCGCCCCGCCCCGCTTCACGCGCGCGTGCCGCTCATGCGTGTGGGCCCACCTTCACCGGGCCCACCGTCAGTTCCGCCGTGCCCTCCAGGACCGTCCCGACCCGGGCGGTCTGCGCCTCCAGCGCGCGCAGTCGCGTCGCGCTCAGCTGCTTCAGCGGCTCCACCGTCACCGCGATCCGCTTCCCGGAGCGCCGCTGGTGCCACACCCCGGCGACGACCCCGTCCACCAGCAGCACCGGGTAGTTCCCTGCCTGCCCGCCCGCCAGCGCTCGCTCGTACGCCTTCCCCGGGAAGAGCCGGTCCCTCGGCTGCGAGGCGATCGAGAACGCGTCGAAGTACGGCAGCAGCCGCACCCCGCGCGCGGGCGAGTCCGGGAACTCCGTGTCCCCGGCGACGACCCACGCCGCCTCGTCCTCGAAGGAGACCTCCTCGATCCTCCCCTCCCCGGCCATCGCGGCGAACAGCTCACCCGCCCAGCCGGTCGGCGCCGCCAGCCAGCGCGCGAAGTGCTTCGGGGTCGCGGGGCCGTACGCGTACAGATAGCGCTCCACCAGCGCGCGCAGCGCCTTCGTGCGCTCCAGGGGGCGTGCCCCGGGGTTCGTGTACGTGACCTTCCGGCCCCTGTCCGCCCCGAAGGCGAGGACCCCGCGCCAGCCTGCCAGGTGGGTCACCTGACGCCAGCGGGGCCACTTGTCCTGGAAGGCCTCCATCACCCGGTCGCCGGCCCAGGGCCCCGTGCGCGCCACGATCGCGTCCGTCAGCTCGTCCACGGTCAGCTCCGCGCCCGTCAGCGCGTCCCCGATCGCCGCGATGACCTCCTCGGTCTGCGCCTCCGTCATCCGCAGCCCCTCGGGCAACGCGCGCGACCACGGCACGGCGGAGAGCGCCCCCGTCCACAGCGGCAGGTCGCCGGCCGGCAGCAGGTGCACGGTGCCGCGCGGGCCGTACGTCTTGACCAGCGTGCGGTCCTCCCTCACCGCGGCACGCACCTCCGCCCGCGTCGCCTCCGCCGTGCGCAGCGCCAGCGACAGCTCGGCGGCCGAGAGGACCTGGGCGTGCGCCCCGAGCATCGCTGCGGCCACGGCCGCCGGCGGGGCGTCGGTCGGTTCGTCCAGGAACTGCCGGTGGATCCTTCGGGCATCGGCCTGGGCCCAGCCGACCTGTGGTGGGGTGATGGTCATGGCTCGACGGTAGGGCCGGAATAGGTCGGAGCCTGTCCGCCTTGACCGAACAGTCGCGACGAATCGAGGAGTTGGCGATGGCCAAGGGGAAGACCACGTACGGCTGCGGGCTCGACGCGGCCGTCGATGTCGTCGGCGGCAAGTGGAAGCCGCTGATCCTGTGGGCGCTCCATGCGCACGGCGCGACGCGCCTGGGGGAGCTCAGGCGGCAGCTCACCGGTGTCAGCGAGAAGGTGCTGATCCAGCAGCTGCGCGAGCTGGAGGCGGACGGAGTCGTCCACCGGGAGATCTACCCGGAGGTGCCGCCCCGGGTGGAGTACTCCCTGACCGAGTTCGGCGAGGCGCTGAACACGGCGCTGCTGCCGCTGGGGGAGTGGGGCGACCGCTTCATGACCGAGATCCTTGCCCGTAAGGCGGAGCAATCCGCCTGAGCCGGGTCCGGCCGACCGCCCCGCGCCCGGCCGTCTGACCTGTGCGGGAGGTGCCCGCCGTCAACCGGGGGCCTCTTCTGGGGGGTCCCTCTTGGGAGGTACGAAACCCGCCGCCACGCCGGGGCGCAAACCCGCCAACGGGCCTCACGACCCTTGTCCCGCTTGCTCTCCGGCAATTCCGGGACAGACCATTGGTGCCGCGTGGCACGCAGCAGGGCTGATGAAGGGTTATGGTGGAAACCCCCCCTCGGGCCGGTCCGTATCCCCCCCACGGACCGGCCCGTTTTTCGTTCCCGGACCCTGGCACCGGGCCCCAGGTCCCGTGACCCGGAGGCGGTGACCCAGGACCGGCACCGGGACCCGGCCCTCCCTGGACGCCAAGCCCTCAGGGCCCCGACGCGGTCAGTTCCGTCCGGCCCAGATGTTGGTGCCCTCGGTGTCCACGGCGAAGGAGTCGATCTCCTTCAGCTCCTCCTCCGTCAGCGGCGGCCCGGCCAGCGCGGCCACGTTCTCCTCCAGCTGGGCGACGCTGGACGCGCCGATCAGCGCGGAGGTCATCCGCTCGTCGCGCAGCACCCACGACAGCGCCAGCTGCGCCAGCGACTGCCCGCGGCGCTCGGCGATGTCGGCCAGGCCGTGCAGCCGCCGCAGCACCTCGTCGGAGAGCAGGTTCGGGTCGAGGGACTTGCCCTGCGTGGCCCGCGAACCCTCCGGGATGCCCTTCAGGTACTTGTTGGTGAGCAGCCCCTGCGCCAGCGGCACGAAGGAGATGCAGCCCATGCCGGCCGCCTCCAGCGTGTCGAGGAGGGCGTCCTCCTCGGTCCAGCGGTTGATCATCGAGTACGACGGCTGGTGGATGAGCGCCGGGACACCCATCTCCTTGAGGATCCGCGCGGCCTCGGCGGTCTGCTCGCTGTTGTAGGAGGAGACACCCACGTACAGCGCCTTGCCCTGCTGGACGGCGGAGGCGAGCGCCCCCATCGTCTCCTCCAGCGGGGTGTGCGGGTCGAAGCGGTGCGAGTAGAAGATGTCGACGTAGTCGAGGCCCATCCGCTTCAGCGAGGCGTCGAGCGAGGACATCAGGTACTTGCGGGAGCCCCACTCGCCGTACGGGCCGGGGTGCATCAGATAGCCGGCCTTCGTCGAGACGATCAGCTCGTCCCGGTAGGACGCGAAGTCCTGGGCGAAGATCTTGCCGAAGTTCAGCTCGGCCGAGCCGGGCGGCGGTCCGTAGTTGTTCGCCAGGTCGAAGTGGGTCACACCGAGATCGAAGGCGCGGCGCAGGATCGCGCGCTGCGAGTCGAGCGCGCGGTCGTCGCCGAAGTTGTGCCACAGGCCGAGGGAGACGGCGGGCAGCTTGAGCCCGCTGCGGCCGGTGCGGCGGTACTCCATGTGCTCGTAGCGGTCCGCGGAGGCGCGGTACAGGGAGGAATCAGTCACGTATCTCTGCTTATCACGGACTTGTGACAGTCCCGGGCTGGGAGCCTTTGACCCGTGCGCAGTAATGTGGCGGCTTCGGGGACCGCCGCGGCATGGAGGGGTTAAGAACAGTGAACCTGCGCGACCTGGTGTACGGGCTCTACGCACGCCGGGTGGAAGGCCGCCTCGACCATGCCCAGGTGCCCAAGCACATCGGCGTGATCCTCGACGGCAACCGGCGCTGGGCCAAGGCCTCCGGAGGTACCCCCGAGCAGGGTCACAAGGCCGGCGCCGACAAGATCCAGGAGCTGCTCGGCTGGTGTGCCGAGACCGACGTCGAGGTGGTGACGCTCTGGATGCTCTCCACGGACAACCTGAACCGGCCCGAGGCGCAGCTCGTCCCGCTGCTCGCGATCATCGAGGACGCGGTGCGCGCCCTGGCATCCGACGGCCGCTGGCGGGTGCACCACGTGGGCACGCTCGACCTGCTGCCCGCCCGCACGCAGTCCGTACTGAAGGAAGCCGAGCAGTCCACCCACGACAACACGGGGATACTCGTCAACGTCGCCGTGGGCTACGGCGGCCGCCAGGAGATCGCGGACGCGGTCCGCTCGCTGCTCCTGGAGCACGCGGACAAGGGGACGAGCTTCGAGGAGCTCGCGGAGATCGTCGACGTCGAGCACATCTCCGAGCACCTCTACACGCGCGGTCAGCCCGACCCGGACCTGGTGATCCGTACGAGTGGTGAGCAGCGTCTGTCCGGATTCATGCTGTGGCAGAGCGCCCACTCGGAGTACTACTTCTGCGAGGTCCACTGGCCGGCCTTCCGCAAGGTCGACTTCCTGCGCGCGCTGCGCGACTACGCGGCCCGGCACCGCCGCTACGGCACCTGACGGAGGCCGGCGGCCACGGCCCCGACGGAGGCCGGGAGTCCGCCGCGGGGCGGGGCACCTGGGCGGGGGGCCGGGGGGTCGTCCCCCGGAAGGCACAGTATGAACACGTCGTCATATGCCATGGCATGGCGGCGGGTGTTCGAGGGAATACCCCTTCCAGAGTGAGCGGCACGGAGACCGCCACCCGGGAGGCCCGTTGCACCAGGACGACCGTGCAGGACATGTACGGACGGAGCGGAGGGCCGGAGCTCGGCCCGCGCATCGTGGCCAGAGCCCGGTCCCATCCCGCAGCGACACCGCTTCCGTCGCGCCCCGACCTCACAAGGGTCGTCAAAGGGGGTCTGTCCTTCCGTGGTGACCAGCACTAAGCGCCGCTTGTCCGACAGGCGCACCTATGTTCTCGACACCAGCGTCCTGCTGGCCGACCCCAACGCCGTGTCCCGCTTCGACGAGCACGAGGTCGTGCTCCCGATCGTCGTGGTCACCGAGTTGGAGGCCAAGCGGCACCACCCCGAGCTCGGCTACTTCGCCCGGGCGGCCCTGCGCCTCCTGGACGACTTCCGGGTCAGGTACGGGCGCCTGGACTCCCCGCTCCCCATCGGGGACCTGGGAGGCACCCTGCGTGTCGAGCTGAACCATTCCGACCCCGGCGTGCTCCCGGCCGGCTACCGGTTGGGGGACAACGACTCACGGATTCTCGCGGTCGCGCGGAACCTCCAGGCCGAGGGGTACGACGTCACGGTCGTCTCCAAGGACCTGCCGCTGCGCATCAAGGCCTCCTCGGTCGGTCTCCTCGCGGAGGAGTACCGCGCGGAGCTCGCCATCACGGACTCCGGTTGGACCGGAATGTCCGAACTGGCCCTTTCCGCCGACCAGGTGGACATCCTGTACGACCAGGACACGCTGTACGTCCCGGAGGCCGCCGAGCTGCCGGTGCACACGGGTCTGGTCCTGCAGTCCGAGCGGGGCAAGGCACTCGGCCGGATCACGGCGGAGGGCAACGTCCGGCTGGTGCGGGGCGACCGGGAGGCGTTCGGCATCCGCGGCCGCAGCGCCGAGCAGCGGATCGCGCTCGATCTGCTCCTCGACCCGGACGTCGGCATCATCTCGATGGGCGGCCGGGCCGGTACGGGCAAATCCGCGCTGGCGCTCTGCGCGGGCCTGGAGGCGGTCCTGGAGCGTCGGCAGCACCAGAAGGTGATGGTGTTCCGTCCGCTGTACGCGGTCGGCGGCCAGGAGCTCGGCTATCTGCCGGGCAGCGAGGCCGAGAAGATGAGCCCCTGGGCGCAGGCGGTCTTCGACACGCTCTCGTCGGTGGCGAGCCGTGAGGTCATCGAGGAGGTGCTGGGCCGCGGGATGCTGGAGGTCCTGCCGCTCACCCACATCCGGGGCCGCTCCCTCCACGACGCGTTCGTCATCGTGGACGAGGCCCAGTCCCTGGAGCGGAACGTTCTGTTGACCGTTCTGTCCCGTATTGGGGCGAACTCCCGTGTGGTGCTGACCCATGACGTCGCGCAGCGCGACAACCTCCGGGTCGGCCGGTACGACGGAGTGGTCGCCGTGGTCGAGAAGCTGAAGGGTCATCCGCTCTTCGCCCACGTGACCCTGACCCGCTCCGAGCGCTCGCAGATCGCCGCGCTCGTGACCGAGATGCTGGAGGACGGCCAGATCTGACCCGTTTCGCACCGTCCCGTACCCGTACGGGAGTTGGCGCCGCCCGGCAAAGCGCAGGAGCTTAGCCGGGCGGCGTCGTGCTGTCCGCCGAATCGACCAAAACCCCTGTGACTTACGAGGTGTGAGCTTTCACACGCAACTCGGAATTGCCTTGCGGCGTCGCCGTCCGGCAGAGTCTTGCTTCCGTCAGGCCCCGCATACGGCACACGTGCACCCTCAAGGGTGCTGCACCACACAACTCAACAATCGTTCGCCGTATGCCGCCCACAGCACCACGGGCCCGTGTCTTCTGTGACCCAGTAAGTCGGAGACCAGCGCAAGGGGCACGATTTTCGCCCGCTTGGTCACCTGCGTGGGCGATGCTGGAAGGAAACCGTGTGAGCCGGATCTCGGTCCGGGGATTCGCGGTGGCTTCGGCCACTGCGGTCACCACCGTCGGCGCCGTCGTGGGTGTTGCCTCGGGCAGCACCCAGCCCTCGGACGACAACTTCGAGGCCACCGCGGCCGACACCACGCTGCTCGCGGACATCCCCGCGGGCGAGCAGGCCCAGGTACAGGTCTCCTCGCTCTCGGAGCAGGCCGACGTCCAGGCCGCTGCGGCCGACTCGGCCCTGAAGAAGTCCGCGGAGGAAGCGGCCCGCATTCAGGCCGCCAAGGACGCCGAAGCGAAGAAGACGGCCGCCGACAAGGCGGAGAAGGAGCGCAAGGAGGCCGAAGCGCGCGCCGAGCGCTCCTCGGTCCGTGACGCTTCGAGCTTCTCCGCCCAGGGCTCCTACTCCATCGCCGAGGTCAAGGCGATCGCCCGGCAGATGATTCCGGCCTCGCAGTTCCAGTGCTTCAGCAACATCGTGGACCACGAGTCCGGCTGGAACTACCGCGCGACCAACCCGTCCTCGGGCGCCTACGGTCTCGTCCAGGCCCTCCCGGGTTCGAAGATGTCGTCGGCCGGCGCCGACTGGCAGACGAACCCGGCCACCCAGATCAAGTGGGGCCTGAGCTACATGAACAACCGCTACGACAGCCCCTGTGGCGCGTGGAACTTCTGGCAGGCCAACCGCTGGTACTAGACCGGCGAGCTCAACCTTGTGGAGCCCCTCACCGTCCTACGGTGGGGGGCTTCATGCGTGTAGGTTTCTGGTCCACGGCTCCCGGGGGGAGTGAGCGGGGGAAGAGGGAAGATCATGTCGAGACTGCCGCGGTGGCTGAACCGGCTGGGCGAGGGCCTGAGTCGTATGGGCGACCGCCTGGACGAGCGCCGGGCACGTGCCGAACAGCCGGACGGAACGGGCGAATCGGGCACAGCGGGCGACGGAGTCGCGCCCACGCCCGGCGGCGACGAGGGCGGTACGCCCGAGTCCGCACCCGCACGCGGGCAGGAGCCCGGCGCAAAGGCGACCATCGCACCCGGCCCCCGACCCGCCGCCGAACCGGCCGACGTGGCGTCCGACGGAGGACCGCACCCCAAGGGCGCGTTCGAGTCCGGGCGGTGGCCCGGGCGACGTGCGCCGTGGACCGGCAGCACCGCCGTCTCCGTACCCGCCCCTCCGGCCTACGCCCCCGCCGTCGCCGCACGGCCCGACCCGGTCGCCGCGATCCCGTGGGGCATGAGGGTCGCCGCCGAGGCCGGCTGGCGGCTGCTCGTCCTCGCCGGCACGGTCTGGGTGCTGATGAAGGTGATCAGCTCCGTGCAGCTGGTCGTCCTCGCCTTCGTCGCCGCGCTGCTCGTCACCGCGCTGCTCCAGCCCACGGTGAAGTGGCTGCGCCAGGCAGGGCTGCCGCGCGGACTGGCCACGGCCGTCACCGCCGTCTCCGGCTTCGTGATCATGGGCTTGGTCGGCTGGTTCGTGGTCTGGCAGGTCATGGACAACATCGACAACCTGTCCGACCGGGTCAGGGACGGTATCGAAGAGCTCAAGCAGTGGCTGCTCGACAGTCCGTTCCACGTGACCGAGAAGCAGATCAACGACATCGCCAAGAACCTCAGCGACACCGTCGGCGCCAACACCGAGCAGATCACCTCCGCCGGACTGCAGGGCGTCACCGTCGTCGTCGAGGCGCTGACCGGCATCCTGCTCGCGATGTTCTCCACGCTCTTCCTGCTGTACGACGGCAAGAAGGTCTGGCAGTGGACGCTCAAGCTGGTGCCCGCGCAGGCCCGCCCCGGCGTCGCGGGCGCGGGGCCCCGGGCCTGGCGGACGCTGACCGCCTATGTACGGGGCACGGTGCTCGTCGCTCTGATCGACGCGGTCTTCATCGGCCTCGGGCTCTACTTCCTCGAGGTCCCGATGGCCGTCCCGCTGGCCGTGTTCATCTTCCTCTTCGCCTTCATCCCGCTGGTCGGCGCCGTCATCTCCGGCGCCCTCGCGGTCGTGGTCGCCCTGGTCACCAACGGCGTGTTCACCGCCCTGATGGTCCTCGTCGTGGTCCTCGCCGTGCAGCAGATCGAGGGCCACGTGCTCCAGCCGTTCATCCTGGGCCGCGCGGTCCGGGTCCACCCGCTCGCCGTCGTCCTCGCGGTCGCGGCCGGCGGTCTGACCGCCGGAATCGGCGGCGCGGTCGTGGCCGTGCCGCTGGTCGCGGTCACCAATACCGTCGTCGGATATCTCCGCTCGTACAGTCAGGAACAAGCCATGCTCAGCGCACCCGGTCCGCACGGCGCGACGGCGTTCGAAGTGGCGCCGACCCCGGCGCCCGGTTCGGCGGAGCGGAGCGACGCGTGATCTCCGAGCCGGAGCTGGCCGGCGGGGCGGAGTTCCCCGTGGCGGAGACCGTACGGAGCGAGCCGACACGGCCGCCGAGCCCCCGCCGCCCGTGGCTCTGGGCGCTCGGCGGCGCGGTCGTGGCGTCGGCGCTGTGGGCCGGCGGACTCTACGCGTACGAGCGGAGCCAGGACGGGGGACCCGACCTGGACGGATACCGGACCACCGCGAACCTCTGCGAGCAGGCGGAGCTGAAGGCGCTGTCCACGGCCCTCGGCAAGAAGGCGGTCGACGCCGGCGGTCTGACCACGAACCATTCCGCGCTGGACATCGCCCGCTGCAACGCCACACTGGGCGGCCGGGACAGCGGCTTCGACGTGGCGATCACCTACTCGCTGCACAAGGCGACCGACCCGGGACCGGAGTTCGAGCCCCGGATCCAGGACACCAGCTACGGGGAGGACTTCCAGCGGGTCGACGGGCTGGGCGAGACGGCGCTCCTGTGGGTGGACAGGCCCCCGAAGGGCCCCTCCACCGGTGCCTGGATCCAGGTCCTGGACGGCCAGGCGGAGGTGAGGATCGAGATCATGGCGATCGAGGCGTACGAGACCGAACCGGAGACCGGGGAGGCCACCGAGCGGCCGACGTCACACGATCTGTCGGGGATCGGGGACTTCCTCGCCGAGGACGCCAGGGCGTTGATGGCCGCGCTCAAGAAGTGAGGGGACGGAGAAGGGCCCCGGGGTACCGACCCCGGGGCCCTTCTCGTCATGTCACACGCCTCACTCGGCGATGAGCGCTTCCGCGTCCAGCGTCACGCCGACCGCCTGGATCACCGAGGCGATCTTGACGGCCTCCTGGATCGTCTCGCGGTCGACACCGGCCTTGCGCAGGACCTGCTCGTGCGAGTCCAGGCACTGGCCGCAGCCGTTGATCGCGGAGACCGCCAGCGACCACAGCTCGAAGTCGACCTTCTCGACGCCCGGGTTGCCGATGACGTTCATCCGCAGACCGGCGCGCAGCGTCCCGTACTCCGGGTCCGACAGCAGGTGCCGGGTCCGGTAGAAGACGTTGTTCATCGCCATGATCGCGGCGGCGGACTTGGCCGCCGTGTACGCCTCGGGCTTGAGGTTGGCCTTGGCCTCCGGCTCCAGCTCGGCCAGGACCTTCGGCGAGCGCGAGGCGATCGCGCAGGCCAGGACCGTGCCCCAGAGCTGCTGCTGCGGCAGCTCGCTGTTGCCGATCACCGAACCGAGGTTCAGCTTCAGGTCCTTGGCGAAGTCCGGTATGGCGGACTTCAGTTCGTCGAGAGCCATGTCAGATCACTCGCCCGACAGGAGCGCGGCCGCGTCGAGGGTGCCCTCGCCCTTGTTCCAGTTGCAGGGGCACAGCTCGTCGGTCTGCAGGGCGTCCAGGACCCGCAGGACCTCCTTGGGGTTACGGCCCACGGAGCCGGCGGTCACCATGGTGAACTGGATCTCGTTGTTCGGGTCCACGATGAAGACGGCGCGCTGGGCGAAGCCGTCCTCGCCCTCGACACCGCAGTCGCTCATCAGCTCGTGCTTGGAGTCGGCGAGCATCGGGAAGGGCAGGTCACGCAGGTCGGCGTGGTCCTTGCGCCAGGCGTGGTGCACGAACTCGGAGTCGCCGGAGACGCCGAGGATCTGGGCGTCGCGGTCCGCGAACTCGTCGTTCAGCTTGCCGAAAGCGGCGATCTCGGTCGGGCAGACGAAAGTGAAGTCCTTGGGCCAGAAGAACACCACACGCCACTTGCCCTCGTAGGACTTGTGGTCGATCTGCTCGAACTCCTTGCCGCTCTCCAGCGACACGCAGGCGGTCAGGTCGTAGGTGGGGAACTGGTCACCGACAGTGAGCACGCGCTCTCCTTGCACAGGAGGAAGTCCCTTTTGGGGTCTTCCGAGGGGGGTTGGACGTGAGCTCATCCTGGCACGGAGTGCATTGATCAGTGAAATAGCTAGACTGCCTCGTGTTGATCGAAGGTGGTTATCAGTGGGATCCCCGTACAGCCCGTACACCGGCCCGATGCGTGGCAAGCAGCCAAGTCTTTCCCAGCTCAGAGCATTCGTGGCGGTCGCCGAGCAGCTGCACTTCCGTGATGCCGCCGCGGCGATCGGCATGAGCCAGCCGGCGCTCTCGGGCGCGGTTTCGGCTCTCGAAGAGGCACTCGGTGTCCAGCTCCTCGAGCGTACGACGCGCAGGGTTCTGCTCTCGCCCGCCGGCGAGCGGCTCGCGGTGCGGGCGAAGGCCGTCCTGGACGCCGTGGCGGAGCTGATGGAGGAGGCGGAGGCGGCCCAGGCCCCGTTCACCGGGGTGCTGCGGCTCGGCGTGATCCCGACCGTCGCCCCGTATCTGCTGCCCACCGTCCTGAGCCTGGTCCACCGGCGCTACCCGGAGCTCGACCTCCAGGTCCACGAGGAGCAGACCTCCTCGCTCCTGGAGGGGCTCGCGGCCGGGCGGCTCGACCTGCTGCTGCTCGCCGTGCCGCTCGGGGTTCCCGGAGTGAGTGAACTCCCGCTCTTCGACGAGGACTTCGTGCTCGTCGCCCCGGAGGGCCATCCGCTGGCGGGCCGCGACGACATACCGCGCGAGGCGCTGAAGGAGCTCAACCTGCTGCTCCTGGACGAGGGGCACTGTCTGCGCGACCAGGCCCTCGACATCTGCCGCGAGGCCGGCCGGACCGAGGGCGCGCCGGTCACCACGACCGCGGCGGGGCTCTCCACGCTGGTCCAACTGGTGGCGGGCGGCCTCGGTGTCACGCTGCTGCCGCGCACGGCCGTCAAGGTCGAGACCGCCCGCAACACGGCCCTTTTCACCGGTTCCTTCGCCGAGCCCGCGCCCTCACGGCAGGTCGCCCTCGCCATGCGGGCGGGCGCAGCCCGGCAGGCCGAGTTCGAGGAGCTGGCCGAGGCGCTGCGGGGCGCACTGAAGCGCCTTCCCGTACGGGTGGTGGGCGCGGGCTCCTGAAACCCCCCGGCTTCAGGAACCCGCGCCCACGCGTCGTACGCACACTCGACGGGTTACTCCGTCCTCAGGCCGTCCGCCCGCATCAGCCGCCACAGCACCGGCATGCTCAGCAGCGTCACGGCCGCGATCAGCGCCAACCCGATCCCGGTGACGGGCAGGAAGACCCACCAGTCCAGGACCTGTTGCCCCGTCATCTTCAGCAGCACGACACCGAGACCGAGCCCGCCCGCCACGGCGAGGACGAGACCGAGCACGATCGGCACCGCCGTCTGCCATAGCACCGACCAGCTGAGCGTGGTGCGCCGGGTGCCGAAGGCGACCAGCGAGGACAGCAGCCGCTTGCGGTCCCTGAGCTGTTCGAGCGTGGTCACCAGGAGCGAGGCCGCCACCAGGAGCATCGTCAGGGTGGAGCCGACGAGGATGCCGGTGCGGACGCTGCTGAACTGCGCGTTCCGCTCGGTGTTCTTCAGCGTCCGGACCCACGAGGTCGGATCGAGGGCCACCGCCGTGTTCCGTACGTACTCGGCGGCGTCCGGCACGGCCGGGTCGAGCCGCACCATGGCGAGCGCGGCGGGATCGTCGAGCCGGGCCGCGTCGATCGCCGACGGGGTGGCGAGGATCCCGAACTCGTACATGCCCGTCGGGTCGGGGCGGGAGTCCACGATCCGGGTGGTGGTGGGGATCCGCCACTGCGGGAGATCGCCCTTGTGCTCCTCCGGGTCCCGCAGGACGACCGTCCTGCCCGGCTTCGCGGTCTCCATGACCCAGCTGTCGGGCGCCGATCCCTGGGCGCCGTGAGAGAGAGCGGTGAAGACGTCGCCGTCGGTGCAGGAGGGCAGAGTCGCGAACTCGCGGAGGGAGGCGCAGTCGCCGACCTTGATCGAGGTGATCGGGGCGAACTCCTCGCCCTCCTTCAGGCCGCCGGGCCGCCATACGGAAGAGGTGATCGTGCCGGAGACACCGCTGACGCCCCGGGTCCTCGCGAAGCGGTTGATCATCTCCCGGGCCTCGTCGCCGGTCGTCGCCTCGGTCTCGGCCACGAGCTGTGCCCGCGTGGAGTCCTCGCCCGTGGCCTGCGTGAAGTCGTTCTCCATGGCCTGGAAGAGCATCTGGAGCGCGATCGCACCGGCCGCGGCGACGACGATGCCGCTGACGGCGCGGGCGGCCGTTCCACTGCTCAGCTGGAGCCTGCGGACGGCCAGTTGCCAGGACACCGGCCCCCCGCGCAGCCGCTTCACACCGGACTCGACGAGCCACGGCAGCAGGGTGGTGAGGCCGATCAGGGCGAGGGTGACGCCCGCTCCGACGCCCATGGTGTCGACGGCGGTCTGGTTCACCTCCACCGTTCCGAACAGCGGGACGAGCAGGGCCACGCCGGCCGCCACGAGCAGCATCCGCCACCACAGCCGGCGGCGGCGCGGCGCGGCGGACCGGACGACGCCGAGCGGCTCGATCGCCACTCCGCGCAGCGCGAAGAGCGTGACGACGACCGAGGCGACCGGCACCACGAGGAGGACGAGCGCGGCGAGGGCGGGCATCGGCACGACGTCGGACGGGAAGGCGTTGACGTCCCAGACGGTGACCGTACCGACGAACTGCCGGGCCACCGCGAAGAGTCCGACACCGACCGCGAGGCCGAGGAGCGCGCCCGCCAGGGACTCGCCGGCCGCGATCCGCCGGGTCGTCGCGGTGTCCGCGCCGACCAGGCGGAGCGCGGCGAGCCGCCGGTCGCGCTGTTCCCCGCCGAAGCGGACGGCGGTCGCGACGAAGACGAGCACCGGGAGCAGCAGGACGACGGAGGCGACGAGGACGAGGAGGATCAGGAACGCGTTGAACGGTTCCGCGGGCACCGACCAGCCGTAGCGCGATCCGCGCCCGTCGTAGTTGTCGGTGGTGAGGAAGTCGACCTGGGCGATGTAGCGCAGCTCGGCCGGGCCGATGAGTCCGGCGTCGCCGATCGTCCCGACGACCTTGTAGGGGAGCCGCTCCTCGAGGAGGGCGCCGTCGGGGGAGTCGAGCAGCTCGCGGAGCGCGGGGGAGACCAGCATCTCGCCGTTCGCGGGCAGTTTCGCCGCGCCGGGCGGGAGCGGGGTCCTATTGCCCTCGGGACGCAGAAGGAGCCCGGTGACGGCGTCGTCCCGGTAGAGCGTGGTCTGTCCGAGGTGGAGAAAGGTGTCGGGACGGGGGCCGGTCTCCTGCTCACTGCCGTCGACGGTGCGGGTCGCCTCGCGGACCTCCCGCTGGAAGAGCATGTCGGGCAGGGAGGCGGCGGCGAGCAGCAGGGCGACGCCGACGCCGATGCCGGCGGCGGTCAGGACCGTACGGACCCAGCCCTGCCGGCCTCCGGTGACCGCGAACCGCGCGCCGAGCGTCAGGTCGCGGGCCCAGGTGCGGAGCCTCATACCGCCCACTCCGTGTCCCGGACGGCGCCGTCGCGGACGACGACCTCGCGGTCGGAGTAGGCGGCGACCCGGGCCTCGTGGGTGACGAGGACGACGGCTGCACCGGTGTCCCGGGCCGCGTCCGTGAGCAGCTCCATCACCCGCTCGCCGTTGAGGGAGTCGAGGGCGCCGGTCGGTTCGTCGGCGAAGAGCACCCGCGGGGCGCTGACGAGCGCGCGGGCGACCGCGACCCGCTGGCCCTGGCCGCCGGATATCTCACCGGGCCGCTTGGCGGCGATGTCGTCGACCTCCAGGCGCGAGAGCCAGTCCCGAGCCCGCTGTTCGGCGCTCTTGCGCCGCTCGCCGTTCAGACGCAGCGGAAGGGCGACGTTCTCGACACAGGTCAGCTCCGGCACCAGCTGCCCGAACTGGAAGACGAAGCCGAAGTCGGAACGGCGCAGGGCGCTGCGCTCGCCGTCCGACATCGCGCCCAGCTCGCGCCCGTCGTAGGTGATGGTGCCGGCGTCGGGCCGGACGATCCCGGCGAGGCAGTGCAGCAGGGTGGACTTCCCGGAGCCCGAGGGGCCCATCACGGCGACGACCTCGCCGGCCCGGATGGCGAACTCGGCGCCCGAGAGCGCCGGGGTCGGTCCGTACGCCTTGTCCAGGCCGCTCGCCCGGAGCAGCGGGCTGGTGGTCATCGGCGGATCTCCTCGGCGAGCCGGTCGAGCCGGGCGGCGGTCAGTTCCAGCCAGCGCAGATCGGCTTCGAGGTGGAAGAGGGCGTGGTCGCAGATCAGCTGGTCGGCGAGGTCGCCGTCCTTCTTCCGCCGGGTCAGCTCCCGCATCAGCCGCAGATGCTCGGCGCGCTGGACGTCGAGCAGCTCGGCGGCCCCGCGTCCGGTGAGCAGTGCGAGGACGACCTTGGTGTAGAGCGTGGACTGGAGGTACGGCTCCGGCTTCTCGGGGCGCCGCAGCCACTGCTCGACATCGGTGACGCCGGCCTCGGTGATGGCGTACCGCTTCCGCTCGGGGCCGCCGCCGGCCTCGATGCCGTCGACCTCGACCAGGCCGTTCTTCAGCAGCCGGGACATCGTCGAGTAGACCTGCCCGTAGTGCAGCGGCCGGTCGTGGCCGAATCTCTCGTCGAAGGCGCGCTTGAGGTCGTATCCATGGCGCGGACCGGACTCCAGGAGCCCGAGAAGGGTGTGTCCGATTGACATGCTGTCACTCTACACCCGGTGTATACCCTCGATGTATAGCCGCCGGATCGGTGAAATCGGGCGATGTGACCAGCGATAACGGGTGATGTGACCGGCGTCGCACAACCATCCCGGCGTCAGGAGCGTCGGTTCCTGCGGGGGCGGGTGCTGATTCTCACGTCCGGAAAAGACCGGATCGAGTGCGCTTTGTCAGCATCGGCGGTGTTAGCTTGCTGAGCTGATCCGGCGCGGGCACCAGACCCGTGACGACGACGAGCGGAGCGACGAAGCACATGGGCCGAGCGGACAAAAGCCAGGGGAAGAAGGGCGGGCGGATACGCCGACTCTTCACCTGGAAGAAGATCCTGGGCACGTTCTTCGTCGGCTGCCTTCTCGTGTTGGGCGCCTTCTACGTGGTCTACCTGATGGTCCCGGTGCCCATCGCCAACGCGCAGGCGACCATGCAGAGCAACGTCTACAAGTACGCCGACGGCAAGATCCTCGCCCGGACCGGCGAGATCAACCGCGAGATCGTGGGCCTGGAGAAGATCCCGGTACCGGTCCAGAACGCCTTCGTCGCCGCGGAGAACAAGTCCTTCTACAAGGACAACGGCGTCGACATCAAGGGCACCACCCGCGCCGCCTGGTCCACGATCACCGGCAAGGGCAAGCAGGGCGGCTCGACCATCACCCAGCAGTACGTCAAGAACTTCTACCTGAGCCAGGACCAGACCGCGACGCGCAAGCTCAAGGAAATGGTCATCGCGCTCAAGGTCGACCAGCGCATGGGGAAGCCCGAGATCCTCGCCGGGTACATGAACACGAGCTTCTACGGCCGCAGCGCCTACGGCATTCAGGCCGCGGCGCAGTCGTACTACGGCGTCGACGCCTCCAAGCTCAACGTCGCCCAGGGCGCCTACCTCGCCTCGCTGCTCCAGGCCCCCAACCAGTACGACTGGACCGCCGCCACCCCGACCGGCCGCAAGCTCGTCGAGGAGCGCTGGAACTACACCCTCGACAACATGGTCGAGGAGGGCTGGCTCGACGCGACGGAGCGCGCCACGCTGAAGTTCCCCGCCCCGCAGAAGGAGAAGGCCGCCCCCGGCATGGAGGGCCAGCGCGGCTACCTCGTCGAGGCCGCGAACCAGGAACTGATCCGCCAGGGCATCCGCGCCGAGGACATCAAGGCCGGCGGCTGGACCATCACGCTCAACATCGACGAGAAGAAGCAGAAGGCCCTCGTCGCGGCGGTCGACCGACAGCTGGAGGAGAAGCTCGACCGCAAGGGCGACAAGAAGGACGCCACCGTCCAGGCCGGCGCCACCTCCGTCGACCCGAAGACCGGCAAGGTCGTCGCCCTCTACGGCGGCATCGGCGCCACCGAGCACTGGACGTCGAACGCCACCCGCCGCGACTACCAGCCGGCCTCGACCTTCAAGCCGATCGTGCTCGCCTCCGCGCTCGAGAACGACGCCACGACCCAGGACGAGCGGAAGATCGGCCTCGGCACGATCTACAACGGCGACAGCAAGACCCCGGTCGTGGGCAGCGACATCCCCTTCGCCCCGGAGAACGAGGACGACAAGAACCACGGCCCCGTCACCGTCCAGAAGGCCACCAACAGCTCGATCAACTCGGTCTACGCCCAGATGATCGTGGACGTCGGCCCGGGGCACGTGAAGAGGACCGCCCTCGACCTCGGCCTGAAGGACGGCCCGGACTTCGGCGAGAGCCCCGCGATGTCGCTCGGCACCATGGGCGCCTCCACCTGGGACATGGCCGGCGCCTACGCCACGCTCGACAACCACGGCGTGAAGGTCACCCCGACCATCGTGAAGTCCGCCGAGCACAAGGACCGCAAGGTCGATCCGGTGAAGGCGATCGGCGACCAGGTCGTCAGCCGCGAGACCGCCGACACCGTCACCAAGGCCATGACCGGCGTCGTCACCAGCGGCTCCGGCACCCGGGCGGCCGGCGACTACTCCGCGGCGGGCAAGACGGGTACGTCGGAGAACAACCGCTCCGCCTGGTTCGTCGGCTACACCCCCGAACTGGTCACGGCCGTCGGCCTCTTCGGCGAGGACCCCAAGGGCAACCAGGTCACCCTCACCGACACGATCAACAAGGGCCGCGCCAACGGCGGCAGGACCCCGGCCCAGATCTGGGGCGACTACACCACCACCGCCCTCGGCGGCGGCTCGGACGCCCGCTTCGACCTGGAGACCGACGACTCCGCGGTCCTGGAGCCGAACCCGACGCCGACGCAGTCCACCGAGGCCCCGACGTCGAGCCCGCCGCCCACCACCGGCTCCCCTGACCCGACGCCGCCGCCGACCTCGACGGCGACGACGCCGCCGCAGCCGACGGATACCGTCACGGTGCCGCCCGAGCCGACCGGGACGACGGACCCGACCGGTCCGACGGTCGAACCGCCGGACTTCGGCGGGGACGAGCGCCCCGAGCGGTGACATGACGAAGGCCGGACCCCTTGAGGGTCCGGCCTTCGCCGTGCTCGAGCCGTACGGGTCCGCCGTAGGGCCCGCGAACGGGCGGAGCGTTCGGATCTACGTCCGCGTGGGCAGCTCGAACCAGACCACCTTGCCGCCGGAGAGCCGCGTCGCGCCCCATCGCCGGGCCAGCCGGTTCACCAGGAACAGACCGCGCCCGCCCTCGTCGGTGTCCCGTGCCCGTCGCTGCCGCGGCAGCTGCGGGGAGTCGTCGCCGACCTCGCAGCGCAGGACGTCGGTCTTCAGCAGCCGCAGGGTCACCGGCCGCTCCGCGTACCGCACGGCGTTCGTCACGACCTCGCTGATCAGCAGCTCGACCGAGTCCGACAGCTCCTCCAGGTCCCAGCGGGCCAGCGCCCGCCGCGCGAGCCGCCGGGCACGCCCCGGGGCCGCGTCCTCCGGTTCCAGGAACCAGTACGCCACGTCACTGGGCGCGATCCCGTCGAACCGGGCCGCGAGCAGCGCGATGTCGTCGTCCCGGTCGCCCGGGCCCAGCATGTCGAGGACGTCGTCACAGAGGGCTTCGAGGGGCGGTGAGTGATCCGGCCCGGTCAGCTGGGCGGTCGCCGCGAGGCGCTCCCGCAGCTGCTCTATCCCGGTCCACACGTCCCGCAGCCGGGACTCCACCAGGCCGTCCGTGTAGAGCAGCAGGGTGGCGCCCGCGGGGGCGTCCAGCTCCACCGCCTCGAAGTCGACCCCGCCCACGCCGATCGGCGCCCCCGGCGGTACCCGCAGGACCTCCGCGCGGCCGCCGAGGTGTAGCAGTATCGGCGGCGGATGGCCGGCGTTGGCGATGGTGATCCGGTGCGAGACCGGGTCGTACACCGCGTACATGCAGGTCGCCATCCGGTCCTGACCGAGCCGCTGGGCCTGCTCGTCCAGGTGGTGCAGCACCTCCTGCGGCGGCAGGTCGAGCCCGGCCAGGGTCTGCGCCGTCGTCCGCAGCTGGCCCATGATCGCCGCGGAGGTCATGGAGTGGCCCATGACGTCGCCGACCACCAGCGCCACCCGGCTGCCGGGCAGCGGGATCGCGTCGTACCAGTCACCACCGACACGGGCCGTCTCGGCCGCCGGCAGATAGCGGGAGGCGAGCCGGACACCGGTCGGCTGCGGCAGCGAGTCCGGAAGCATCGTGCGCTGGAGCTCGTCGGCGATGTACGCCTCGCGGCCGTACAGCACTGCCTTGTCGATGCCGAGCGCGGTGTGGGTCGCCAACTGCGCCGCGACCAGGAGGTCGTTGGGCTCGAAGCCGGGCCGCTCGGGCCGGCGCAGGAAGACCGCGGCGCCGATCACCCGGCGGCGGCCCCGCAGCGGGGCGAGGATCGCCCGATGCCCGCCGGGCAGCACGTGCTCGGGCCCGAGCAGCTCGGGCAGCGCGGCGCGGGCGGCGGCGGAGTCGCCGAAGACCGGCCGCACCCCGCGCAGCACCTCGGCGAGCGCACTGCCGGAGCGGACCTCGCACAGCTCGGCGGCCGGGGTCGGGTCGGGGTCGGGGACGAGCGCCAGCTCCTCGCCCTCCACCTCCGCTAAACGGAGCCGGTCGGTACGGCGCAGCCGCAGCACGAAGGGCGCCACCGGCCGTTCGTCGCCCACCGGAAGCGGGTCGCGCAGATAGACCAGGATCGCGTCGGAGAAGGTCGGCACGGTCGCCCGGCACAGACCCAGCACGATCTCGTCGAGGTCTATCCCGCGCGCGATCCGCCGGGTCGCCGCGCCCACGAACCGCAGCCGGTCGCCCTCGCGCCGCGCCGCCAGCACATCCTGCGGTGCCGCCGCTCCCGGGGCGACGTTCACGGCCATCGCCGCGGCAGGCGCACCGGCCTGCGCGGCTCCTGGCGCGGCGGGACCGCCACCATGCCCGGCCGATTCGCCCGCCGAACCGGTGGGCGCGCCACCACGCCCGGCCGGCGCGGCCCCATGGCCCGGCGTCGTGCCGCCGTGATCGGCCGACGGGCCTTTGGCGGGGGCCGATGTCGGCGGCGTCACCTGACCGGGCACGGGGGCTCCCGTGCCGGCGCGGCCCGAGCCCGCGGCGTCGCCGGAGCGACCGTCCGCGGCGCCCGACCGGTGGCCGGCCGCGCCGGGCTGCGCCGGCACCGGGGCCTCGGCCGCTTCCTGGCGGGGGCGGGTGCGCTCGTGCGACCGGGCAGCCAGCGGCTGCCGGCCTTCGTGGGAGGTGGGATGCTCCGTCACGCGTGGGATTCCGTCCGTCCGGGCCGGTGGTGCGATGCACTCGCTCTTCTCGCCGATGCCGCGCCTTCACCGGGGATAAACCCCTGGCACGCGGTGGATGTGCATGCCCCGCGAGCAGCGGCTACGACAGGGGTCGGCACACCCGGGCACACGTCCGGCACTGCTCTCCCCCTCAGAATGACTTACGGTCAGGTCCTGCGCTGTGCTCTGTGGTTGACGCCTCGTTCGGTTGATCACCGCCTTGCGGAGGACGATCCTACGTTTGCACCCCGGGGGCGCATCAAGGGTCTCACGGTGCCGTGTGCGCCGGAGTGCGATCCCAGTCCGAGGGCAGCTCGGGCACGGTCCACCGGGGATCGGGCCGCCAGTCCTCCCATCCGTCGGAGAACGGCGCGCCCCATGCCCCGATCACCTCGACTGCGGCGCGGCCCGCCGCCCGCACCCGCGCGGCCTGCGCCGCGTCCATCAGGCCGGCCCGCTGGGCCTGCGCGAACTCGTCCTCGTCCCGCCACAGCCAGCTGCGGTCGGGGTAGACGGAGATGTCGAGGAAGTGGTCCTCGGAGTCGATGCCGCCGGACCACCGGGTGCGCGGCTCCTCGAGGTTCACGTACCAGCTGCGGAAGCGCCAGCCGCGATCCCAGAACAGCCAGACCGACCAGGGATCCGTCGGTCCGGCCAGTTTCAGCACCCCCGTGCCGAACCAGCGCGCGCGGGCGGTGGTGCGCGGGGCGGTGTACCGGGTGGCGAGCGGCTCCTCGTGCACGGGGGTTCCGTCGGCGAGCACCGGCTTGACGCACTCGGTGCCCGGGGCCATCCAGACGGCGAGCAGCTCGGGGGTGTCCTGGACGACGGTCACCGGCCGGCAGATGTGCACCGCGCCGGAGCCGTTGCCGCGGTAGCGCCAGAGGATGTGCTCCCCCGGCGCCCAGTGCTGAGGGCCGCCCGATCCTGTCATGCGCAGATCTTAGGGGCGGGCCCTCTTCGTCGCTGCGGTACAGGTCACGGATGAGTCATACGCAGCACGTCGAGCGCTTCGTCGAGTTGTTCGACCGTGAGGTCGCCCCGCTCCACGAAGCCGGACTCGAGCACCACCTGCCGGATCGTCTTCCGCTCCGCCAGGGACTTCTTGGCCACCTTCGCGGCCTGCTCGTAGCCGATGTACTTGTTCAGCGGGGTGACGACGGACGGCGAGGACTCGGCGTACTCCCGGGCCCGCTCGACGTTGGCGGTGATGCCGTCGACCGTCCGGTCCGCGAGGAGGCGGGAGGCGTTGGCGAGCAGGCGTACAGACTCCAGCAGGTTCTTGGCGATCACCGGGAGCATGACGTTGAGCTCGAAGTTCCCGGCCGCGCCGGCGACCGCCACCGTGGTGTCGTTGCCGGTCACCTGCGCGGCGACCATGAGGACCGCCTCGGGGACGACCGGGTTCACCTTGCCCGGCATGATCGACGAGCCGGGCTGGAGGTCGGGGAGGTTGATCTCGGCGAGGCCCGTGCGCGGGCCGCTCGCCATCCAGCGCAGATCGTTGGAGATCTTCGTGAGGCCGACCGCGATGGTCCTGAGCTGCCCGGACGTCTCCACCAGGCCGTCCCGGGCGCCCTGCGCCTCGAAGTGGTCGCGGGCCTCGGTGAGCGGCAGGCCGGTGGCGTCGGCGATCTCGGCGATGACCGCGGCGGAGAACCCGGGCGGTGTGTTGATGCCGGTGCCCACCGCCGTTCCGCCGAGGGGGAGTTCGGCGAGCCGGGGCAGTGAGGAGCGCAGCCGCTCGATCCCGTACCGGACCTGGGCCGCGTAGCCGCCGAACTCCTGTCCGAGTGTCACCGGCGTGGCGTCCATCAGATGCGTACGGCCGGACTTCACCACGTCCGCGAATTCGGCCGATTTCCGCTCCAGGGATTCGGCCAGATGATCGAGCGCCGGGATCAGATCGCGGGTGACGGCGGCCGTGGCGGCGATGTGGATCGAGGAGGGGAAGACGTCGTTGGACGACTGGGACGCGTTCACATGGTCGTTGGGGTGGACGCTGCGGTCCCCCGGGGCCCCGCTCAGCCGCTCGGTGGCGAGGGTGGCGATGACCTCGTTGGTGTTCATGTTGGACGAGGTGCCCGAGCCGGTCTGGAAGACGTCGACCGGGAAGTGCTCGTCCCAACGGCCCTCGGCGACCTCGGCCGCCGCCTCCTGGATGGCCGTGGCGAGGTCCCGGTCGACGACCCCGAGTTCGGCGTTGACCTTGGCGGCCGCGGCCTTGATCCGGGCGAGCGCCTCGATATGGGCCCGTTCGAGCCGTTGCCCCGAGATGGGGAAGTTCTCCACCGCCCGCTGGGTCTGCGCCCGCCACTTGGCGTGCCGGGGAACGCGCACCTCGCCCATCGAGTCGTGCTCGATCCGGTGGTCACCGGTCTTGTCGCCGCCGGTATCGGCCGTGCCGCCGCTGGTGTCGGTCATGTCGTCAACCTCCATACAAAGTTGAGCACTTGTCTTGTTCCGGCTATTCCCATTGCGCGTACCGGCCAGTAAAAACCGTGGGTAACCCCACTTCCAGGAGGCGCAATGAGGCGCACCAGGTACAGACTCCGCTGGACGATCGCGGCCACGGCCGCGGCCGCCGCGGCCCTCGGCACCATGGCAGCCGCAGCCCCCGCCGGCGCGGCCGACACCGGAACGGGCACCCGTACGGCGGCGTCCGTACCCCTCTCGCCCGAGCTGGAGGCCATCCGCGCGGCCGAGGCCACCAAGATCTACGGCAGCCCCGAGGAGCGACCGCTCGCCCAGCGCAAGACCGGCCTGATCTCGCTCGGCGACAGCGAGATCTCCGGCGAGGGCGTCGGCACCTACGAGCCGCCGACCAACGGGCCGACCAACTGGTGCCACCGCTCACCCGACGCCGCCGTCCACCGCACCGGAATCCCCGCGGACCTCACGTTCAACGTGTCCTGCTCCGGCGCCTACAGCGGCAACATCAGGATCGGCGGATCGAAGCAGTACGCCGACGAACTCGTCCAGAGCGACAACCTCGCCATCAAGGCGCGCAACACCCGGATCAAGATGGTGCTGCTGGTGGCGGGAGCCAACGACGACCTGCAGTTCGGCCCGGTGATGACCGACTGCGTCACGCGGTACCTGACCCTGCAGGGCGCCTGCGAGCCCAAGTACGCCCCCGGCTGGCAGGCCCGCGTCGACGGACTCGTGCCCAAGGTCGAGCAGACCGTACGCGACCTGAAGACCGTGATGCGCGACGCCGGGTACGCCGACGGCGACTACAAGCTCGTCGTCATGGGCTACCCGAGTCCCATCGGCCCGGACTTCCACGACAACCCGAACTTCCCCGGCAAGCTCTCCTGCGGCGGGCTCGGCTACGACTCCGACACCGTCTGGGGCCGCAACACCGCGGTGCCGGCCTTCGAGCGCGGGATGCGCAGGGCGGCGGCCGGCACCGGGGCGACCTACCTCGACAACTCGCGGCTCTTCCACGGCCACGAGGTCTGTATGGAGGACCCCTGGGCGAGGGGCCTGTACATCGACCTCTCCAAGCCCGGCCCCCCGGACGAGAACTCCGTCCGGCAGTCCTTCCACCCCAACGCGCGCGGCCACGCGGCCTTCGCGTCCTGTCTGACCCAGATCTACAACTCGGGTCTGCGTGAGGCAAGTTGCGCGGACGTGAACTCGTCGGGGACCCCGACCCTCGTCCCGTACGCCTGGGACGACGCCTACAAGCCGCTGAAGAACCAGGCGACGGGGAACTGCGTGGACGTCGACGCGGCCACGTCGAGGAACGGCACCGCCGTGCTCGGCTGGGACTGCCACGGCGGCCGCAACCAGGGCTGGTGGTACGACCCCGCACGCCGGACCGTCCACACGGAGCTGACCCAGGACCGGTGCCTGGACGTGCCGGCGGCCAAGTACCAGGCGGGGACGGGGATGATCGTCTGGAACTGCTCGGGCACGGCGAACCAGAAGTTCGTGCGGGACGGGGCGACGATCAGGCCTGCGGCGGCGACGGGCCTGTGCCTGACGCAGTCGGCGGCGCGCCAGCCGATCCGGCTGCAGACCTGCGACGGGTCGGCGGGACAGCGGTTCGCGTAGGGGCCTTCGGTCGCGGCAGTGGCCCCCGCCCGACGCCGGTCGGGCG
>NZ_JBHTTQ010000064.1:0-42866 GCF_042794475.1 Streptomyces sp. NPDC056527 | reverse complement strand
GGGCAGAACCCCTCCCCCGCGACCGTCATGCGGATGCGGGGTGAGAACGACTAGCCGACGGCGGCGGAACCGCACCAGCGGCGGTTCCAGCGCCGGGGGCCCGAATCCGGGCCCGCGGCGCGGGCGTTCGCGCGAACGGCCTGACAGTCAGTTCCAGCGCAGCAGATACGTCAGGTGATGCGGCGCGTCGCCGGGCTCCTGCACGTCGGCGATCTTCACGGGCTCGCCGCCGGGGACGAAGTCGGCGCGGAACAGTCCCCACGGGCCGCTCTCGCCTTTGGAGAGGAACGCGAAGCTCTTGCCGTCCGGGGCGAGGACCGGGTCCGAGTTGGAGCGGTCGTTCGCCGGGACCAGCTCCTCGGTCTTTACGACCTTCTTGTAGTCGGCCGAGAAGGTGACCTGCTGGAACTCGTCGCAGACCAGCGTGGTGGCGTCCCGCCAGAAGACCGGCTTGCAGCCGAGCTCCGGGGCGTCGAGGCCCGCCGTCTCGATCGGTTCCAGGAACTCGTTCGCGCCGACGCGGCCCTCGGCCCCGATGCGGGAGAGCCACAGGCTGTCCGCCGAGCCCCCGGCCACGATTCCCCCGTCCGGGGCGGCCACGTAGTCGCCGTCATCGGTGGCCAGCACGGTCGTCGCGGTGGGCCCGTCCTGCTTCATCAGATCGCCGAGCTTCGCGTAGGCGACCCTCTCCTCGGACGTCAGGCCCGCCTTCGGGTCGCGGGAGGCGACGTCGTCGCTGGACTGGAAGTCGTGCTCCCCCATGTCGTACCAGAGCCGGCCGGTGACCGGGTGGAAGGCCACCCCCCGGTTCTTCGGGCGCTTGCTGAAGGCGTCCTTATCGGGCGCGCCGACCTCCTTGCCGGTGGCGACGTCCCAGGCGCCGGCCCGCGACATGCCCTTCATGCCGGCGACGAGCGTGTAGTCCTTGTTGAAGGCGAGGGCGACCTGGTGCTGCGGACCCCCGCTCTCGCTGGTGGGGCAGCCACGCGCCGGCTCCACGCCGTTCGGCAGGATGGTGCTGCGCGTGGCCACGATCGAGCCGTCCTTGAGGGAGAGCGACTCCACGGTCAGCGCGTAGTCCCACCCGCCGCCGCCGTACTCGATCTTGTGGCAGAAGGAGAGGGTGACGGTGTTCGGCTGCGCCAGCGACGCCGTCTTGACGTCGCCGCCCCCGGCCTCGCCCTTCCCGCCCCCGGAACCGGAACTGCCGACCGTGGTCGGGTCCGTGCCTCCGCCGCAGGCAGCGAGCAGCAGCGCGGCACTTGCAGCGAGTCCGGCCTTGGCGATACGTCGTCCCATGTCAGGAACCCCCGTGCAGATCGCGGCGCCGGGTCGGACCCGGCCTCGCAGTCGAACTCGGGGAACGCCCGCCGCCGTTGACAGTGTCTTATCAACAAGCTGAAGCAGACGATCATTAAAACAGGCCGGGTCGGCGCTACCGAATCCGGTGTCCGGGGCCCGTCCGGTGAACAGCTCGGCACGGGCCAGGAGATTGCGCCGCTTGACCCGGGCGCCTTCGCCGAGTGCGTGAGGAACACGGGTGCCGCCATCCACCCGGTCACGGGCCGGCTCTGGTACGCGGAGCAGTCTCATGGCTTCGAGTCGAACGACCCCTTCGTCTCGCGTGACCCGAAGGCCGGCTACGCGACCGTGGAGAGGATCCCCTTCGAGAAGATCCCGGACCTCCTCAAGAAGGACGGCGCCACGGCGGCGACCATCTTTGCGACGAACGACGTCTAATGCCCTGCCACTCCCACCACGGCGATCGTGGCCAGACGGGACATGGGGATCCGGGTTGCCGCTCGCGGCTCAGGCGCCGGCTCCATGGTCAACCATTCCCTGTTCGTGGCTACGGCGAACCCGCTCGAACACCACCTGCTCTTCGAGAGGTTCTTGAGCGAGCGGCGGACATCGCTGCCGGACATCGACGTCGACGTGGAGTCCGCGCGACGCCTTGAGGTCTACGACCGGATCATCGAACGCTTCGGCCGCGAGCGAGTCGCGGTCACCGGGATGCCCGAGACCTACCGCGCCCGCCACGCGCTCCGCGACACCAGGCTCGCGCTCGGTGCGCCCCGCACGTCGTCGACAAGGTGGCGAAGGCGTTCCCGCACATCCGGGCCTGCGACATCCGCAGCGCGTTCGCCGAGCTCCCCGAGCTGCGCCAGCTGAACGCGGAGGCCGGCTCGTACGGTCTGTTGTGGGAGCTGGCGGAGGGCCTGGACGCGATCCCGCGCGGGATCGCGATGCACCCCTGCGGCGTCATCCTGTCCAACTCCACCCTCCTGGACCGGCTGCCGGTACAGCCGACCCCGGGCGGCCAGTACCCGATGGTCCAGGCCGACAAGGAGGACGTCGAAGACCTCGGGCTGCTCAAGCTCGACGTCCTCGGCGTCCGGATGCAGTCCGCCATGGCACACGCGGTCGGCGAGATCCGCCGTACGACGGGGGCAGATCGACCTCGACAACCCCGACCACGTACCGCTCGACGAAGTCTTCGCGTTCAAGATGATCCAGGACTCCGACACTGCGTCGGCAGCTTCGGGGCATACGGGTTCTGCCGCGCACACGCGGTCGCGTTCGCGGTCCCAGCCCCGCAGTCCGCGTGGCTGAAGGCCCATCATCCAGCAGCGCTGTACGCCGGCCTCCTCGAGCACGACCCCGGCACGTGGCCGGCCCGCGTCATCGTCGCCGACGCCCGCCGCCACCACGTGCCCACCCTCCCCGTCGACATCAACAAGTCCGCCGCCGCATACACCGTGGAGGACACCACCACCGGATGGGCGGTACGGATCAGCCTCTCAACGGTGAAGGGCATCTCACAGGCCGAGGTCGAGCGAATCGCGGCAGGCCAGCCCTACAACTCCCTGCAGGACTTCTGGCAGCGCGCCCACCCCTCACTCCCGATCGCCGAGCGGCTCATCCGGATCGGCACCGACCCCACTCCAGGGCGACCTCACCAGGCGCGACCTCATGCTCCAAGCCGCCGAACTCCACCGCCACACCCGCACCCGCCCCGGCGCCGGGCAGCTCCCCATCGACGACACCCTCATGACCGCCGGACCCAGCGGCCTGCGGGAGATGACGAGCCGCGAAGTCCTCGACGCGGAACTCCAGGTACTGAAGATCGACGTATCCCAGCACCTGATGGAGCACCACCACCGGCTCCTGCGCGAGATCGGCGCCACCGACGCCAAGCACCTGCGTGCCATGCATCCAGGGCAGTCGGTCCTGGTCGCCGGCGTCCGCGCCTCCACGCAGACCCCACCCATCCCGTCCGGGAAGCGGGTCATCTTCGTCACCCTCGAAGACGGCTCCGGACGCGTCGACATCGCGTTCTTCGAGGACTCCCACGAGGACTGCGCCCACACGATCTTCCACAACGGCCTCCTCCTCGTCCGCGGCACAGTCGAGGCCCGCGGCCCGCGCCGCACGGTCGTCGGACAGATGGTGTGGGACCTCGAGGAACTCGCCGCCGCCCGCCGCGACCACGGCCCCCAGGCCGTCCTCGACATCCTCGGCCGCACTACCCCCGCACCGACCCCGGCCCAACCGGCCACTTCACCGCGGACACTCGTCGACGGAACCGCAGCGCGAAGCTCCACCCCTACGCCGACCTCCAGCCCGCCGGCACCCGCTCGGTAGCCGCGCTTGTGGCGGCGGTCGTCGGCGTCCGCAAGACCCGGCAGGTCGCAAGGCCGGTTAGAACCGAGCCGTAACGTGCTGTAGCGCCTCGGAAGGACATCACAGAAGTTGAGCCAGGACCCGAGAAGGTTCTGGCTCAGTTTCTGTGGTGTGGTCAGAAGCGCCAGCGTCTGGCCGTGCTGCGGGATGGCCGAGGGGTTGCCTCCGACGGCCCGATTCGGCTGGCAGTCAGGGGAGGGGGATCCGGGTCGTACGGGCACAGTGGCGAATGAGGGCCCTCCTGCCGCTGCATGGCGCCACGTACCAGGACGCAGTAGTCGTGGCGTACCCGCGGGTTTCCCCCGCCAGAGTGGGGAGTAGGGGCAAGGGAGCGGCTAGTGCGGCCGGCCAGGGACTCAAGAGTGTCCGCGAAGTGCCAGCTCGTCGCATACTCCTGGCCTTGGTGGTGCCACTCCGTGCGGCTGACCGGTCTTTCGAGCACAGCCTCGAACCATTCCGCGCACCGCTCAGCCAGTTCCTCGGTTGTCCCCGACGCCCGGAAGTAGCCTCGGTCTGGGCGCTCATGAAGGTTGAACAGCTGGTCGCAGACCGTCCCGGCCTCCACGTGCCCGCCATAGAAGTGCACGGCCCACTCACCCAACAACGTGTTTCGCTCGTCGTCGATCAAGGCGAGGTGGACCAGGAGCGACGAATCGTCCTCGGGACGACCCACGCCGGTGTGTGCCAGTGCGGCGGTCCAGGATTCGGCCCGAGCCTGCAGACCCGCGATGAAGTCAAGTTCGTCCGGGTCGAAGTCCCAGGGTTCCCCGCCGTACTCCTCGGGATCTTCCACCAGGAACCAATTCTTGCTCACGGGAGCGACTCTAAGTCATCGTTTCTGTTGGTGCGTGGTGCCGGGCATCGTGGTCGTCGGCGGGAGCCGATGGCGAGGGGACGGGTGCGGCAAGTGTCTGGAAGCGTACAAACGGCTTTGACCGAGTTGTGGCAGCAGCACTGGCTCAACTGTCCTCCGGTCGGGTACAAGCTCCGCAATCCGTACCGGGATCTCTGGGTGCGCTTCCACAGCCTGCCGGAGTCGAAGCGATACGCAGAGGACGAGAGCGAATACGCCGTCGTCCTGGAGCGGTACAACACCGTCCTCGATGAGTTGTTCGCCGGTGGGGATGTCTATGTGATCACCCCGGTTTGGGCGACCGAAGCCGAGGTTCCGCCGTTCCAGCCAGGCGATGGCTACTGGCAGACCCTGCTGGTGAAGGACGATCCAGACCCGGAGTTCCGTACCTACTGCCACCTCTTCGCCGCCCGCCGCCCTGGCGATACGGCTGCCTCGACGAGTTGCTCCGTGACATCGCGGACGACAAGGTGGCGAGAGTTCTCATCACCGACACCCAGATGCGGCGCATCTACCACCCCTACGACGGCAGCGCCGATGTCTTCCTCACGACGCCCGGGGAACGGGATCGGATGCGCGATCGGCATGCCGACTGGCTTTCCAGCCACCCGGTCGGTCTCTGACGAGACAGGCTCGCTACCCCGCCCACGTCACCGGGTTCAGGCAGTCAGCCGACGGAAGCAGATGCGGAGTGCCGCTATGCCGACGAAGGCGAGGAAGTGTTCGGCCTTGCGTTCGTTGCGTCGGTGGAGTCGTCGGCATCCGGCCAGCCAGGACACGGCCCCATTCTCGGCAAGGTCGTCGCCTTGCTGCGCTCGCTGTGACGCATGCCGCCCAGCGCGCTGGACCGCGCCGCCCCTTCCCCGGCTGCCCACGGCAAGGGCCCAGGCGCGCCCGGCCGTTCTCGTGGCCGGGGCAGTGGAACTCAGCGACGCAGCATGTCGACCAGCTTGTCCGGGTCGAGGATCGGGGCGCCGTCGGGGCCCTTGAAGTGCTGGTCGATCCAGATCGGCGGGTGGGCCTTGCGCGCGGGGTAGTAGTGGTTGCGCCAGTGGCCGCGCACGATCCACCGGTGCCGGTCTCCACGCCCTACGCCCGCGCTGACTCCGGCCTGCTGTGGCACGTCGTGGTGGCGTAGGCGGACGCAGCGGACGGCAGTCAGAAGGTTCGGGTCGATGCGAGTGATGTGCTTCGCCGGCGATCTCGGGGCCGCAATGCCCTCCTCGCGGGCGAGAGACTGCACCGGCCGCGCTGGGCCGGGTCCGGCCGGAGGAGCGAGCAACGAATGCAAGCGTGTTCATGAACACAAGGGCTTGAAAAGGCACGAGCGCAGGTGCCGATGGAGACCTTGCGCTTCTCGAAGTGCGTGAGGAAGGCGTCCCATTCCTCCTCGGTGGGGATTCGATACTCATCGCTGGGCCGGGTGGCCCTGCGGCGGTCGGGCGGCGCCACGCCACGCGAAGCACCCCGACCTTCGTGGTCGAGCCTTCACGCTCACCCCGGCCGAGCACCTTACGGACGGGTGGAATCGTTTCGGCTTCGTCCCTTCGAGCGGAATCCGAGTCCGAGGTGCGGAGGGGCGGCCCCGCCCGCTGGCACGATGCGTCACGAAATGATCCCTTGCTCCGCACTCGCCTGGTTCGCGTGTCAGTAGGGGATTCGTGTGCACGCGGGAGACAGAATGCCGAGTCCTACCCCACCATCCTCCACCCCACCAAACACCGGCCCGGCCGCGCCACCGGCCGCTCCGCCGTCATCACGGAGGTCCACCCGGCGTTGTCTGGGACGACGCCTGGTCGCGGCCGCCGCTGCGACCGCCCTGCTCCTACCCGGCCTGTGGCTGATGCCCGGGCTGCCAGCCCCGGCCGAGGCCGCCGACCCACCGCCGCTGGCCATGACCGTCACCGTGAGCCTCGACTGGTTCGAGCGCTTCGAGGTACCGGACGACGGCATCAACGAGGAGGGCGAGTTCTATCCGGAGGTGAAGATCGGGGACAACGCGCTCCAGACGGGCAGGATTGTCTCCGACGACGCCTTCCACGCCAGCACCCTCTCCAACCCGTGGGTCTTCACCCAGCAGGTCACCCTCTCCGGTATCCAGACCACGTTCCCCGTCGGCATCCAGATCAAGGACGAGGACGGCGGAACGAACTTCGCGGACGACCGGATGGACATCAGCCCGCAGAACCAGGACATCGACCTCAACCTCACTTACAACGCCCTCAACGACACCTGGACCGGCGACTCACTCGCCTACGGGTTCATCCCACCGGCCCCGCCGTGCACCGACCGCGCCGGGAACCCGCAGGGTCAGGTGTGCGCCATCGGCGACGGCGACCCCAACTTCCCCAACGACGGCGACGGCAAGCGGGCCGCGGTCGGCGTGACCATCACCACCAGCAAGCACAGCGACGCCGACCAGGACGGCATCGCTGACCGGTACGAGCGCTTCGGCGTGCGCAACCCGGACAACTCGATGGCCGTCGACCTGCCGGCTTTCCAGGCGGACCCGCTGCACAAGGACATCTTCGTCGAACTCGACTACTCGGACCGCTCCCAGCCGTCCCACGAGGCGATCCAGGCGGTCGAGCACGCCTTCGCGGCGGCCCCGCTGTCCAACCCGGACGGCGCGGACGGCATCACGCTGCACGTCGACTCCGGCGGCCTGCACGACAAGACGGCCATGGAGGGCCCACCGGAAGGCACCTGCACCGACGGACGGGACAACGACGGCAAGGACGGTGTGGACGGCGCCGATCCGAACTGCAACGACCGCGAACTGGGCGTCGAGGACTTCAAGGCTGCCACCTGTGACAACGGCATCGACGACGACACGGACGGCAGGCCGGACGACCAGGACCCGGACTGCATCGTCGGCGACGACCTAGGGGGCGGCAACCCGATCGCATTCCCGCTGGCCAACTGCAACCTCGACGCTGACTACCGCGACACGAAGGCGCGCAATCTCCAGCTGCTGCGCCAGAAGGCGTTCAACTACGTCCTCTACACCACCCGGGATGTCGACACCGACGGCGCCGGCCCCGACACCGGCTGCAACAGCGGAGGCTGGGGCGCCGGAACCGACGTCATCCTCTACCGCACCGACGCCGGGTCGCTGATGCACGAGCTCGGCCACAACCTCGGGCTCCACCACGCGGGCACGGACGCGAAGCCCAACTGCAAGCCCAACTACGTGAGCGTCATGAGCTACTCCATGCAGGACGGCATCCCGCGCGTGGGCGGCGGAACAATCGTCGACTTCTCCCCGGCCCGCATCACCTTGTTCGGCCAGCCGCCCAGCGAGACCGAGCCGGGCCGGTCCGAGGCAGTGCTGCCCGAGCTCAAGGAGGACGACCTCCGCGAGAACCGGGTGCTCGACCCGAGAGACCGCCTGAACCAGTTCGTCTTCTCGGACGGCGCGGGTGCCGTGCGCACCGTCCCCCTGAACCAGAACCCCGACTGGAACGGCGACAACCGGCCGGGCTTCGGCGACGACGGCGACGCGGTCCAGGTCGTCAACATCGACGCGACCGGCCCGGACGACTGCGCGAACGCCAGCACCGACGAGAAGCTCCAGGGCCACAACGACTGGGCCCGCGTCCAGGCGTACATGCCGAACCGCTTCCCGGTGGCCGGCGGCGCGCCGCCCGTGAGCGAGGGGCCGCCCCTCCCGACGGCGGAGGAGGCCGCGCGGATCCGCGCGCTCCGCAACACCACCGACCTCGCCCTGACCCTCACCGACGTCCCCGACCCGGTCGCCGCCGGTGAGCGTCTGACCTGGACGGTCGGCGTGACCAACAACGGTCCGAACTCCTCCACGTCCACGCAGATCACCACCGAGCTGCCCGCCGATGTCACCGACCCGGCCACGACCGGCCCCTGCCTGATCTCCGGCCGGACCGTCACCTGCAACCTCAGCGAGGTGCCGCAGGGCGCGCACCGCCAGTACACGATCAGCGCGCTCGTCCCCGCCGACCTCGTCTACCGCAACGGCAGTCCCAAGACGATCACCACCACCTCGGCGGTGGCCAACCTCGCCGGCCCGGACTCCCGGACGGTCGACAACACCGCCACTGCGGACACCAGGGTCATCGCCAAGGCCGACGTGTCGATCAGCGGTGCCACGGCCACCAGCCCGCTGGAGGTGCTCATCGGCGAGCCCGCCACGGCGACCCTGGAGGTCACCGTCGCCAACGCCGGACCGTCCAGCCCGGTGGGCACCCTGCTGACCACCCGGGCCACCACCGACGCCGGGGTGAGCGTCTCACCGGCGACGGAGACCGTCCAGCAGACGGCACTGCGCGTGGGCACGCCGCAGAAGGCCACGTACACCGCGCGGCTCTCCTGCACCACGCCTGGCGTCAAGAACGTACGGCTCGACTCGACGCTGGCGCTGAAGAACCCAGAGGACGTAGACCCGAACCCGGGGAACAACACCGCGTCCACCACATTCCGCGTCGACTGCGTCGTGCCGATCGCGATCAACGTGCGGCCGGGCGGCTTCCCGAACTCCATCAACCTCAACACCGACGCCTCACTGGCCGCGCTGACCACGCGGGGCGGCGAGTACGGCCTGCCGCTGGCCTTCGACGCGGCGGCGATCGACGTGTCCCAGACTTACTGGGGCCTGCGGGAGCGGCTGTTCAATACCGCCACCCCGGCCGGCGCCCGGGAGGCCCATGGCAGGGGCCATCCAGGTGACTCCTACGAGCTGGACGAGCGCACCCGCGACGGCGACACCGACAACGTTATGCACTGCAGGCCGAGTGAATCGGGGCTGACCCTCACCTCGACCCGCGCCTGTCTGAAGGGCAAGTACCGGGCCCCGGGCGGCCAGGTGTACACCTACCTGGGCTGCGACTCCGTGAGGGTGGTGAACTGACACCCGGACCGGACATGCCGTGGGCACCCACCTCCGGGTGGCGGCCCTGCGGCCGGTCGGCGACGGGCAAGCCCGTCGGCGGTCAGCCGACGGCCCCGCTGCCGGACACCATCACCCCGGGGTCGCCGGCCGGGCCATGAACGCGTTTTTGCCTGATCCACGCCACAGTCGACCGCGGCGCATGGGTGTGCCAATCGCGGAGCGCGTATGCGCCGCCGGCGCCGACCGTGGTCGCGCGGCCGCGCTGCTTGCCGAGACCGCGAACGGCCGACGAGTGCGTCGTCGACCCCGTCGCCGATCTCGGGCTCGGTACCCCGCACTTCCCCGAGCCGACCGTGGTCGGCGCTGATCCGGCGACGGGCGGGGCGATGCGGCTGCTGCGGCAGCGGTGCGAGGCGGGGATGGTCGCCCGCGGCCTCGACCTCGACCAGACGGCGATGGACCAGCTCGACTACGAGCTCGGCATCATCGACCGACTCCGCTACGAAACGTATTTCCTCTCGGTCGCCCAAGTCGTCGCCAATGTACGGGACATGGGGATCCGGGTCGCCGCCCGCGGCGCCGGCGCCGGCTCCGTGGTCAACCATTCCCTGTTCGTGGCCACGGCGAACCCGCTCGAACACCATCTGCTCTTCGAGAGGTTTAGCCGTCTGCGTACCTCACCATCGGCGAGATGCTCAACTTCAAGGGGTTCGGCCACGGCCTGCCGATGGAGATCGTGATGGACCATCTCCTGACCGGCGGCGGCCGGACGGAAAGGACGCGTCAAGGTCGTCCCTGTCCAGGTGGTACGTGGCGACGAACCGCGCGCGTGGACGGACATCCACGCGGCGATCGTGGACCTGCTCGCGGGCCATCTGCCGGCAACGGACCGGCGGTAGCGCTCTCCCGGGGGACGCCTGTGCCGGAACTCTTCGTGGGGCGGCCACGAGGGCTGTTGTCAGAGGCGATTGGCAAGATTGCGGCCATGAATGTCACTCCTGTCACTCCGCCACGGCCGATCGACGTTGCCGCGGTCTTTCCCCAACTGGCTCCGCTGGCCCGCACGGCGACCCGCCTACACCCCCGCCCTGGGGCGCCGACGTGGCACGACAGCTCGATCGGCGGGCCGCTGCTGTGGCCCGCCGAGGAGCCGTGGCCGCACTGCGAGGAACAGCATGTGGTGGATGGCATCAACCCAGCCCAGTCCCCGGCGGATCTGCGGCTGGAACGACGGATCTTCGCCGCCTCGCACGGCCGGGACCTGACTCCGGAGGAACGGGAGACTCTCGAGCGGATCCGACCCCCTCTGACGTATCCGGTGAGGCTGGCGGTCCAAGAGTACGACGGCCCCATAGCGATGCTGCCCGTCGCGCAGCTGTACGTAAGGGATGTGCCCGATCTGAGCCCGCCGGAGGGCAAGGACCTGCTGCAGGTTCTGTGGTGCCCCTTCGATCATCCGATCATGCCCAGGACCCTGCTCTTCTGGCGTTCGGCAGCCGCCGTCACCGACATTCTCGACACGCCCCCCGAGCCGCCCGCAGTGCAGTTCGACGGCTATCTACCGGAACCGTGCGTGCTCGAACCGGAGCAGATCACCGAGTACCCCGACCATCTGGAGCTGAGCGAAGAACTGCGGGAGCAGCTCAAGCAGTGGAATGTGCCGCAGGCAGCAGAGGAAGACATGGACCCGGACACGTACTACGACTGTGTGCTGTCCAACGCACCCGGCTGGAAGGTCGGCGGCTGGCCCGCTTGGAACTCCACCGACCCCAGCTCGCAGCCCTGCTCCGAGTGCGGCACCGGCATGGAGGTCCTGATGACCGTCGCCACGTTCGAGGAAGGGGACGACGCCGGGAACAGCTGGTCTCCGCACCCCCACCCAGGTGCTGGACCGTACCCCGGCCACCGCGGCTACAACGCGACCGGTGTCCAGATAGGCAGCGGCTACCGGCAGCACCTGTTCGTCTGCCCGGCGGAGCCCGAGCATCCGCACATCGAGTTGATGACGTAGCCCGTCCGCAGTGTGCAGCCGGGGCGTCACGGTGCGCGCATGCCGTGGCGCCGGGTGGCCGCGAGGCTCAGGGTGCCTGGCTGCGGCCCCGACATCCGAGAAGGAAGCAGGCCATCCCTGACGCGACCGCGACGCATCGCCCCAGGGCGGCGGGCGTCGCTGCCGGACATCGACGTCGATGTGGAGTCCGCGCGACGTCTTGAGGTCTACGACCGGATCATCGAGCGCTTCGGGAAGGAGCGGGTCGCGGTCACCGAGATGCCCGAGACCTACCGCGCCCGGCACGCCCTCAGGGGCACCGGGCTCGCGCTCGGACAAGGTGGCGAAGGGTAGCCCGACTCCTCGCACTGCCGCCCCGTTCCGTCCCGGAACCGGATAGCGTCGGGGTGTGCGCATTCGCTCTGCCGCGCCCCCGATCACAGACCCCGCAAGGCCGGTGCGTCGCCGCCGGCCGTGCTGCGCCGCCCTGAGACGGTCACCGACCACCGCCGGTCAGTAGCCGCGCCAGATGTTGTCGAACGCGGAGTCCTCGATCGCCTTGCGCTGGCGTACGGCCCCCAGCTCCTGGACGGCGTCGCCGACGGCGGCCAGTACCGCCGCGACCGCGTCCGCGGCGAGCTCCGGCGCGTCCTCAGCCGGCGCGTCACGGATCCCGACGACGGACGCCAGAGCGGCGAGCACGGGCCCGCCCGCCGCCCAGCGCTCCTCGGCCCGGCGCCGGACCGTCGAGTCGACCGGCTTCGCCGGCCCGGTCCGCAGCGGATTCCGACGGCGAGGCGGGGGTGCCAGACCCTCCCGCGCCAAGTCGTCGACGTACGCCGAGGAGAGCCCGCGGCCCCGCCGCCACAGCCAGTCCTCGACCGACTCGTACGGCTCCTCGCGCTTGAGCGCCACGACGGCTTCGTCCAGCAGCGGGTCCCCGGTCGGCGCCTGGGCCCCCGGCAGGATGCGGTCGCCGTCCACGACCAGCGCCCCGGCCTCGATGAGGTCGAACACCTCGGCCCCCGCCAACGCCAGCGACAGGTCGCCCTGCTCCACGGGGCGGTCGGGCGTCACGCCCAGGGCGACGATCGAGAGGTCCCATGCAGTGGTCATGAGCGGCTCCACATCGGTCGGCCGATTACGGGGCGAGAGCGTCGGGGCGGCCACGGCGGGCATCCCCGGGTCGATTCTCGCCGCACCTCGGGCATCGCGCGCCCCGTTCACGCAATCGGCCCCGCCGACACGACCTCAGCCGCGGTGAGCGGCCGCGTAGTTGCGGAGAAAGAGCGCTTCGACCTGGGCCATGTGCTCGATCTCCGTCGGGTCGACGCTCTCGTTCGGAGCGTGAATGAGGCACCGGGGCTCCTCGACACCCATCAGGATGATCTCCGCCCGCGGGTACTGCTCGGCAAGGACGTTGCACAGCGGGATGGAACCGCCCTGTCCGAGGAAGGCCAGGGGCCTGCCGTAGACCTCGCTCATCGCGTCACCGAGGGCCGCGTAGGCAGGCCCGTCGGTCGCGGCCCGGAACGGGGAGCCCGAGCTCTCCGACTCGATCGACACCCGGACGCCCCAGGGCGCGGCGGTGTCGAGGTGCTCGGCGAGTGCGGCGGAGGCGGCGGGCGCGGACATGCCGGGCGGGATCCGGAGGCTGACGCGGGCCCTCGCCGTGGCGGGAACGGCGGCCGCGGACCCGACGACCGGCGGGCAGTCGATGCCGAGGACGGTGACGGCGGGGCGTGCCCAGAGCCGGTCGGCCACCGTTCCGGTTCCGGTGAGGCGGACCCCGTCGAGGACGCCGGCGTCCGCCCGGAACTGCTGCTCGTCGTAGCCGACTCCGTCCCAGACCCCTTCGCAGTCGAGGCCCTCGATCCGGGTGGCCCCGGTCTGCGGATCCCGGAGGGTCGAGAGCATCTGGACGAGGGCGGCGAGCGCGTCCGGGGCCGGGCCGCCGAACATCCCGGAGTGCACCTCGCCCTGGAGGGTGTCGACCGTGACGACGACGTTGGCGAGGCCCCGCAGCGTGGTCGTCGCGGTCCCGACACCCACCGCGGCGTTGCCCGTGTCGCAGACGAGGAGCGCGTCCGCGACGAACTCCTCCGGGTGCTCGGTCACGTACCGCTCGAGTCCACCTGTGCCCTGCTCCTCCGAGCCCTCGGCCACGAACCTCAGCCCGACCGGGATGTCGTCGCCCAGGGCGCGCAGTGCGGTGAGGTGCATGACGATGTTGCCCTTGCAGTCCGCGGTGCCGCGCCCGTACCAGCGACCGTCTCGCTCGGTGAGGGTGAAGGGCGGCGTCGTCCACGCGGCGTCGTCGAGCGGGGGCTGGACGTCGTAGTGGCAGTAGAGCAGCACCGTGGGCGCGCCGGGAGGCGGCGGACGGTGCCCCAGGACGGCGTGGCTCCCGTCGGGGGTCTCCACCAGGCGTACGTCGCTCAGCCCGGCGGCGCTGAAGGCGTCGGCCACCCACTGCGCCGCCCTGCGGCACTCCTCGGGCGGGTACTGGCGGGGGTCGGCGACCGAAGGGATGCTCACCAGCTCGGTGAGGTCCGCCTTCGCCCGGGCCATCAGGCCCGAGATCCGCGCCGTGAGACCGTCGTCGGCCATCGTCAGCTTCTCCGTACGGTGTCGTCGGTCTTCAGGTCGTCCAGGTCCTCGTCGAAGTCGTCGACCTTGTCGGGGCAGTACACCTCCAGCACGATTCGCTCGATCTCGACCGCCTTGCTGTCGGCGATGACGGGACGCATGCCCGGGCCGGTGGCGCCGTTGGACAGCTGCTGGACCTTCCACAGGGCGTTGTTGAGAGCGGCGCCCGGGTCCTCGCAGACCGGGCCGCCGTCGGTGCCGAGGATGCTCTCGGTGATGTCCGTGTCCGGCGCCGGGTAGCCGGCCGCGACGAGCTTCGCACTCAGCTCGTCGGCCTTGGCCGCCGTCTGGTTGTTCTTACGGACGGCGCTGTACTGGACGAGTCCGACGACCACGAGACCGACGAGGACGACGATCGCGCCGATGTAGATCCACTTGTGCTGCGCGGCGAACTGGGTGGGGCTCACGCCATGTCTCCCTTCGCTTCGGCGGTGCGCCAGCCGGGCTTGCGGAACCGCAGGAACAGCCAGGGGATGAGCAGGCCGAGGACGCCCAGGCCGCAGCCGATGAACAGGACGTACGACCAGACGCTGCTGCCCCCGAACTGCGAGGGCGGGACGAAACCGATGACGAGCGCCGCGAGCGAGGCGAGCAGGCCGACGGTGCAGATCAGACCGATCGCGGGCACCCGGTAGCCGCGGGGATGGTCGGGCTGGAGCTTCCTCAGCCGCATCGCCGCGACGAACATCAGCAGATAGACGATCAGATAGACCTGGGTGGTGATCGTCGAGAAGATCCAGTAGACGCTCGACACGTTCGGGATGAGCGCGTACATCAGCGCGATCACCGAGGTGACGACGCCCTGGGTGACGAGGATGTTCTGCTGGACGCCGAACTTGTTGAGCTTCTGCAGGAACGGCGGCAGATAGCCCTCGCTGCGCGAGATCTCCAGCAGCCCCTTGGACGGACCCGCCAGCCAGGTGAGCATGCCCGCGAGGGAGGCCGAGATCAGCATGACGGCGGCGATCGGGGTCATCCATCCGATGTCGAAGTACGCGAAGAAGGCCTCGAACGCCTGCATCACACCGGCGGTGAGGCTGAGCTGGTCCGCCGGGACCACCCAGCTGATCGCGAGCGCCGGAAGGATGAAGATCAGCAACACCAGGGCGACCGCCAGGAACATCGACTTCGGGTACTCCTTGGCCGGGTCCTTCAGCGACGAGACGTGGACCGCGTTCATCTCCATGCCCGAGTACGACAGGAAGTTGTTGACGATCAGCACGAGGCTGGCCAGGCCCGTCCACTGGGGGAGCAGATGGCTGGCGGTCATGGGGGCGGCCGAGGGGTTGCCCTGGCCGAGGAAGACCATGCCGAGGACGACGAGGATGGTGCCGGGGATCAGGGTGCCGATGATCAGACCCCAGCTCGCGAGTCCTGCCAGGGCCTTCGTCCCGCGTGAGGAGACCCAGACGCCGGTCCAGTACAGCACCATGATGACGATGGCGGTGTAGACGCCGTTGGAGGCGAGGGCCGGGTCGATGATGTACGCGATCGTGGAGGCCACGAAGGCCAGCAGGCTCGGATAGTAGAAGATCGTCATCGCGAACTGGCACCAGACCGCGAGGAAGCCGAGCGGCTTGGACAGGCCCTCGCTCACCCACCGGTACACGCCGCCGGTCCAGCCGGAGGCGAGCTCGGCGGAGACCAGGGCGGTGGGCAGCAGGAACACGATGGCCGGGACGAGGTAGAGGAAGACGCAGGCCAGCCCGTAGACGGCCATGGTGGGGGCGGCACGGAGGCTGGCCACGGACGCCGTCGTCATCAGGGCCAGCGTCACCCACGTCATCGTGGGAGCCGACGCGGTTCTCGCGTCGGCTCGGGCCACCGGCTTCGGCACATCGGCCGGTACGTCCATCGAACTCATAGGTCCCTCCCGCACGGGCGACTTGGGTGCCGCCAGTCTTCGTACGGGAGGGATCGTGCGCACGACGGGTCGGCCATCGGAGTGACACCGAGGCCCCGCGAGGCCGAGCGCCGGAGCGCGATCCATGCCCCGAAGGCATGCGTCGAGGTGCGTCCCAGGAGTCGCCGTAGATACGAGGGCCAGGATCCGTGTGACCTGCCCTCCGGCCTGCCCGGCGAGTCCGCGCTACGGGCTGGTGGTGGGCGTCTGCCCGGCGGCGACCGGGTTCGGCTCCGGCCGTCGGGCTTCCTGTTCGAAGGTCCGGAGCAGGTCCGCAGCGACGCTCACCGCGATCGTGGCCGGTTCCTTGCCCGCGATCCCGGCGATGCCGATCGGAGTCTTGATCCGGTCGATGGTGGCGGCGTCGTGGCCGCCCTCGGTGGACAGGCGGTGCCGGAAACGCGCCCACTTGGCGGCCGAGCCGATCAACCCGATCGAGCCCAGACCACTGACGCGCAGGGCGGCGTCGCACAGCGCGGCGTCCTCGGCGTGATCGTGCGTCATGATCAGAGCGTGGGTGCCCGGCGGCAGCTCCGTGAGCACCTCCTCCGGAAGCAGTGGCACGTGGTGCACGTGGATCTGCGCCACCGCGTCCGAGAGGACGCCGAGCCGTTCGTCGGTGAGTACGTCCGGGCGGGTGTCGACCAGATGCAGATCGAGGTCGTGACGGGCCAGGATGCGTGCCAGCTCCAGCCCCACGTGCCCGACGCCGAAGATCGCCACTGCCTGGACCACCGGCAGCGGTTCGAGCAGGACGCTCACGGCTCCGCCGCAGCATTGGACGCCATGACGGCTGGTGACCTTGTCGTTGAGGGCGAACTCGATCAGCTCCGACTCCGGATCGGGCGAGCCGATCAGCTCTCGGGCCCGGTCGATCGCGACGGCCTCGATGTTGCCGCCGCCGATCGAGCCCCAGGTCTCGGTCCGTCCCACGACGAGTTTGGCGCCGGCCCGGCGGGGCGCGTGGCCGCGCACGGTCGCGACGGTCACGAGCGCGCCGGGTTCCCGGCGGGCCCGCAACCGCGCGACCGCGGCGACCCAGGTCATGTCAGGCATTGCTCAGCGTGCTCGTGTCGGTGGGGATGTCACCGGCGTCACGAGCGTGGTCGTCACGCCGCTTGCCGCTCCCGCGGGCCGCTTCGACGGCCCAGTACACCGCCTCCGGTGTTGCGGGGGACGCGAGCTCCACGCTCACTCCGGCGGGCCCGAACGCCGCGGCCGCCTGCCGCAGCGCTTCCCGTACCGAGAACGCCAGCATCAGCGGAGGCTCACCCACGGCCTTGGACCCGTAGACCGCGCCCTCCTCCGTCGCGTTCTCCATCAGCCGTACGTTGAACTCCTCGGGCATCTCCGAGAAGCTGGGCAGCTTGTACGTACTCGCCGCCTGGGTCAGCAGCCGGCCGCGGTTCGGCCCGTCACCGGTGTCCCAGCGCAGGTCCTCGAGCGTCAACCAGCCCGCGCCCTGCACGAACCCGCCCTCGACCTGGCCGATGTCGATCATCGGGGACAGGCTGTCGCCGACATCGTGCACGATGTCCACGCGCCGGATGCGGTACGCGCCGGTGAAGCCGTCCACCTCCACCTCGGTCGCGGCGACGCCGTAGGAGAAGTACTTGAACGGCGAGCCCTTGAACGACTTCACGTCCCAGTGCAGCCCCTCGGTCCGGTAGAAACCGGCCGCCGACAGCTGGACTCGCTGGAAGTACGCGGTCCGCACCAGATCGTCCCAGGCCACCTCCGCGTCGTTGCCGAGTACGCGCGCCACGCCGTCGACGATGCGCACATCCGAGGCGTTCGCCCCCAGCAGGGTGCCGGCCACCTGCAGCAGTCGCCCGCGCAACTGCTCGCAGGCGTCCTTCACCGCCGCACCGTTGAGATCCGCGCCGGAACTGGCGGCGGTGGCGGAGGTGTTGGGCACCTTGTCGGTCCGCGTCGGGGCGAGCCGCACCTTGTGGAGCGGGATACCCAGGGTGGTCGCGGCCACCTGCAGCATCTTGGTGTGCAGGCCCTGCCCCATCTCGGTGCCGCCGTGGTTGATCAGGACCGAGCCGTCCTTGTAGATCAGCACCAGCGCGCCGCCCTGGTTGAAGGCGGTGAGGTTGAACGAGATCCCGAACTTGATACCGGTGACGGCCAGCGCCCTCTTGGCGTGCGGGTGCGCGGCGTTGAAGGCCGCGATGTCACGCCTGCGGCCGGCGATGTCGGCGTCGTCCCGAACCTGGTTCCAGAGGAGGGAGATCCGCTCCGGGTGAGTGACCGGCTGTCCGTACGGCGTCGTCTGGCCCTGCCCCTTGCGGTAGAAGTTCCGCTCCCGCAACTCCATGGGATCCAGGCCGAGCAGCGGCGCGCACCGGCCCAGGATGTCCTCGATCACCAGCATGCCCTGCGGTCCGCCGAATCCGCGGAAGGCGGTGTTGGAGACCTTGTTGGTCCGGGCGATGCGCCCGACGACCCGCGCGTGGGGAATCCAGTACGTGTTGTCGATGTGGCACAGCGCGCGGGCCACCACCGGCTCGGACAGGTCCAGACTCCAGCCGCCGTCCGCGGTCAGGGTGGCGTCCAGGGCCTGGATGCGTCCTTCGGTGTCGAAGCCGATCCTCCATGTGGCCTGGAACCCATGGCGCTTGCCCGACATGGTCAGGTCCTGCGTCCGGTTGAGCCGCAGCCGAACCGGTCGGCCGGTCAGTGTGGCGCCGAGCGCGGCGACGGCGGCGAATCCGTGCGGCTGCATCTCCTTGCCACCGAAGCCGCCGCCCATCCGCAGACACTGCACGGTCACCTCATGGCTGTGCAGGCCCAGCACGTGCGCGACGATCTCCTGCGTCTCCGACGGGTGCTGGGTGCTGCTCTGGACGAACACCTGCCCGCTCTCGTCGACGAGCGCCAGGGCGGCATGCGTCTCGAGATAGAAGTGCTCCTGGTCGGAGAACTGGAACTCGCCGGTGAACACGTGGGCGGAGTCGCCGAAGCCGGCGTCGACGTCGCCCGTCACCATGACGGGCCGGGCGCCGTGGAAGCTGTCGGCCGCGATCGCGTCCTGCAGCGTGATCACGGAGGGCAGTTCTTCGAGTTCGACCTCGACAGCCGCCGCGCCGAGCCGGGCCGCCTCCAGCGTCTCGGCGAGCACCCAGGCGACCGCGTGGCCGTGGAACATGACCTCGTCGGGGAACAGCGGTTCGTCGTGCTTCATCCCGGCGTCGTTGACACCGGGCACGTCGGCACCGGTCAGCACGCGGACCACACCGGGCACGGCGAGCGCGGGCTCGGTGTGCAGTGCCGTGATCCTGCCGTGGGCCTTCATGACCTGGACCGGGTAGGCGTGCAGCACGTCCTTGGTCCGGTGCACCAGGTCGTCGGTGTAGAGCGCGGCGCCGGTGACGTGCAGGTTGGCGCTCTCGTGCGGCATCGAGACGCCGACGACGGGCCTTTCGGGACGCTCGGACAACTGGCTCATGACGAGACCGCCTCGGTGGTGTGCGCGTACAGCTTCAACAGGCTCTGGCCGAGCATCGCGGAGCGGTAGCCGGCGCTGGCGCGGTGGTCGTCCATGGGTGTGCCCTGGGCCCGTAGCACCCCGGCCGCCGCCTCGGCGGTCTCCGCCGTCCACGGCTTGCCCTCCAGGGCCGCCTCGGTGGCGAGGGCGCGGATCGGGGTGGCCGCCACGCCGCCCAGGCCGATGCGCGCCTTGCGGACGACCCCGTCCTCGATGTCGAGCGCGAAAGCGACCGCCACGCTGGAGATGTCGTCGAAGCGCCGCTTGGCGATCTTGTGGAAGGCCGTGACCGGCGACAACGGCAGCGGGATGCGTACCGCCCGGATCAGCTCCCCCGGTCGGCGCACGCTCTGCCGGTAGCCGGTGAAGTAGTCCGCCAGCGGGACTTCGCGTTCACCGTCGGCGTCGGCGAGCACCACCGACGCCTCGAGCGCCAGCAGCACCGGCGGACTGTCACCGATGGGGGAGCCGGTACCCAGGTTGCCGCCGAGGGTCGCGCTGTTGCGGATGAGCCGGGACGCGAACTGCGGGAACAGCTCCGCCAGCAGGGGGACACCGCCGTCGAGGCGTCGTTCGATCTCGGTGAGCGTCAGCGACGCCCCGATCTCGATGTGGTCCGACTCGACTCGAAGCCCCCGCATCTCGGGCAGCCGGTCGACGGCGATCACACAATCGGCCCGGCGGGAACGGATGTTCACCTCCACGCCCCAGTCGGTGCTTCCGGCGACCACCACCGCGTCGGTCCGCTCGCGCAGCAGCCGCAGCGCTTCGGCGAGGGTGCTCGGCCGCAGGAACGCGCGACCGTCCTGGACGTACTCGGTGGCGACCGGCTCGGGCGGGGACTGCTCGCGACGCTGCGCCAACGGGTCGCCCTCGGTGGGCGTGCCCACGGCGAACGCCGCGTCCCGGATCGGGCGGTAACCGGTGCAGCGGCACAGGTTCCCGCTCAGCGCGTGCAGATCGAAACCGTTCGGGCCGTGCTCGGAGTCGGCTTCCTCGGCCGAGTCGGCGTGCGCGCAGCGGTCGGGCCGGTAGTACTCGGCGGCCATGCTGCAGACGAACCCCGGTGTGCAGTAACCGCATTGGGAGCCGCCGCGGACGGCCATCTCCTCCTGCACGGGGTGCAGCGTGGGCGTCCTGCCGGTTACGCCGGCGGTGGCGAGACCTTCGGAGGTGACGATCTCCTGACCGTCGAGCGCCGCGGCCGGGAGCAGGCAGGCGTTGACCGCCACCCAGTCCGTGGGCTTGTTCACGCCGACACGGGCCACCAGGACCGAACAGGCCCCGCACTCACCCTCGGCACAGCCCTCCTTGGTGCCGGTGAGGCCACGCTCGCGCAGGAAGTCCAGCACGGTGGTGTGAGGGGCAGTCGGTGAGAGTGGAGTTTCTTCCCCATTGACCGTGATCCGCGCCGCTACCATGGCACATCCTCATTTCGGTGCGCGGTCGATCCAATTGTCCAAGTCGCCATTTCGGGAGCCTTCTGTTTCGGTGGCGCAGCTCGAGAACCCGGCGCGTAGACCAGCATGCAAAGGCATGCCGAAGCCGGTGACAGAGATCGGAAGATACCGGGGCCACAAAGGGGCACGCCGGAAAAGGGGGCTGTTCAGCAGCCGTGTGCTACACGGCCCGGAGCCCAGGCGGTCTCGTGAGCGAGGCGATGCGCTTCGGAGATGATCGACATCCGAATTCGCCTCCTTCCATGAACTCACGAACCGGTGCGCCCGAAGCTACGTCGCCGCAGGTCCACCGGTCAAGCCTAGGGTGCGGAGACGGGGCGTTTCCGGCGGAATCCTGGGTCGGGGCACAGGGCACAGGGCACGGGGCACGGGGCACGGGGCGCGCACGGGGCTTGGGGGACGCCGGGCCCGGGGCGGTGGGTGGCGGAGCGGGTGGGCGGGACCCGGCGACGACACCGCCGTCGCCGCCGGCCGCGCTACGACGGAACGGCGTCACCACCTCAGGTGGTGACGCCGTGACCGGCTAGAACAGTCGTCGGGGCAGCGTCACTTGCCGTACCACGCGTTGTGGACGCTCAGCGTCGACGTGTTGCCCTGCTTGTCCGTGACCACGGCGGAGAACGAGATCCCCTTGTCCTTCGCCGGATTCGTCACGGAGATCCTGCCGTTCTGGACCTTCACCGGCTGCCAGGTGCCTCCGTCGTCGTAACTCACGGACATCTTCAGCGACTTGAGATTCCCTCCGGCCGCCGAGCCCTGCACGGTCACCGGGACCACGGCCGGCGTGCGCTGCGGGGCGCGCGAGGCGAGGTCGACGGGGGCCGCGAAGCGGACCGTGGACACCGGCAGCGCCGTCGTGGCCGCGACCTGCTTCGAACGGAAAGTGAAGGAGGTCTCGACGCGGGTGGAGGCCGAGGCGGTGTTCGCCGAGCGCTCCACGGACGTCACCAGCCGGTACTCGGCGTCGGCGGCGTCGACCGTGAAGGGCCGCGAGCCGCTCAGCGGATCGTCGTTCCGGCCGACCTCGACGCCGTCGCGGTACAGCGTCGACGTGGCCGAGGTGTACGGCGTGGACCCCGAGTGGCCCTGGCCGTCGGCGAACAGGGGCACGGCGCCGATGAGGTGCTGTTCGCCCGTGGTCGCGTCGGGCGCGGTGCGGAAGACGCCCATCCGCTCGCCAAGGAGCGGGCCGAAGACGCCCGTGTTGAACGTCTCCCGATACGTCCTGCCTGCCTCGTAGCGCTTCGGCCGGAGCATCTCCCAGCTTCCCTCCCAGGCCGGGTAGCCCCACTCGTCGGGCTCGCCGAGCTGGTCGAGCTTGGTGAGCCACTCGACACCGTCGGCGGTGGAGACGAGGAACGTGCGCATGCCCGGTGCCGCCTGCGGTGCGGAGAACCCGTTGCCCTCCGGCGCGCCGGGGATATGGGCGAACGGCGAGACGAGGGCGGACTTCCCCGGGGCGGAGGCACCGAGACCGACCTTGAGCGTGGCCAGCTCGTCGGCCTTCACGTGCTTGGTGTAGCCGGTGGTGACCCTGTCGGTCCTGCCACCGAAGGCCACCGAGTACTGGGTGGTGGCGTCCTTGAGGAAGTGCGCGTCCCAGGTCTGCAGGAGCGAGCCGTCGGTGACGGCCGGACCCATGTGGGCGGTGCGGAAGCCGGTGAAGCCCCTGAGGACCCAGCCGTTGCCGACGCGACCGATCCCCTCGGTGGCGACCTCGTAGTAGGTGCCCCCGTAGTCCGCCCGGTCGATGCCGGGGACGGTGAGGTCCACCGGCTTGGTGGTCCGCGCGTCGGCCGCGACCGTGGTGTCGCCGGTGATGTCCAGCTTCGGCTGGGCGATCCAGTCGGTGCCCTTGGTGAAGTCCGACGGGTCCTGGTAGACGGCCGTGTTCAGGGTGTACGAGCCCTTGGGCACACGGATCGTGTGGCTGCCCGGGTCGTTGTCGACGCGGGCCTCGAAGCCGGCGGCCGGGCCGGCGACGCCGATCAGCGTGCTGGAGAAGTTCTCGGCGTCGGTGCCGTCACGGCCGACGGTCCTGAGAGTGAGGTCGTACGACTCCGCCTCCCGCACGGCCACGGCGGCCGTGCGGACGGACTGGCCCCCGTCGGTGGCGGTGACGTAACCCGAGTACGTGCCGTCGGCGTCGCCGATCCTGGTGTCCGCGACGAGGTCGACTTCGGCCCGGCCTCCGGCGGGCACGGTCACCTTCGAGGCGCCGAGAGCGAAGAACCCGGCCGGGGCGGGCTTGCCCTTCGGGTCCAGGGTGGACACCGACAGGTCGAGGGTGACGTCGGTGGTCCCGAGGTTGCGGTAGGCGACCTTCCGGCTGACGGGCTGGTCGTCGGTGTGCGGCCACCGCGCCGTGCCGAAGTTCAGCGAGACCGGATCGGCGATGACGCTCTGGACCAGTGCCTTGTCGACCTGGACGCGCCCCGAGCCCTGCTGGAGGGCGGTGTGGTCGCCCCCCTTGGTGGATGCGGTCAGCGCGCCCTTGAGCTCGGTGGACTTCCAGCTCGGATACCGCTGCTTCAGGATCGCCGCCGCGCCCGCGACGTGCGGGGTGGCCATGGAGGTGCCGTCGAGCTGCAGGTACCCCGGTGCCGGGTGCGGTGTGCCGGGGCGCGTGTCGAGGAAGCTGCCGGGAGCGGCGGCCGCGGTGATGGCGACGCCGGGGGCGGTCACGTCCGGCTTGACGGCGCCGTCGCCGACGCGCGGGCCGGTGCTGGAGAAGGGCGCCAACGTGTCGTCCTTGTCGACGGCGCCGACGGTGAGCGCGGCGTCCGCGCTGCCCGGCGAGCCCACCGTCGACGCGCCGGCCTCGCCCTCGTTGCCCGCCGCGACGGCGAACAGGATGCCCTTCTCGGCGGACAGCCTGTCGACCGTGGCTTCCAGTGGGTCGACGCCGGGGCTGTCGGGGCCGCCGAGACTGAGGTTGACCACGTCCGCGCCTTCGGCGGCGGCCCACTCCATGCCCGCGATGACGGCCGAGTCGTCGCCGTAGCCCTCGTCGTCGAGGACCTTGCCGCTGATCACCTTGGCACCGGGGGCGACGCCCTTGTACCGGCCACCGGACTTGGCGCCGCTGCCCACGGCGATCGACGCGACGTGGGTGCCGTGTCCGACGCGGTCGACGGCGTCGGCGGAGGCGGAGAAGTTCTTCTCCCCGACGACCTGTGGCTTCAGGTCGTCGTGGGTCTTGTCGACGCCGGTGTCGAGGACGGCGATCTTGACGCCCGTACCGTCGTATCCGGATTCCCACGCCTTGTCGGCGCCGATCTGCCGGACGCCGTTGTCCAGCCTCGCGGCGCGCACCCCGTCCAGCCAGACCTTGCCGATGCCGGATGCGGTGGCGCGCGCACCGCTCCGCTGCCGGTCGGTCAGCGCGTCCCACACCCTGGCGACATCGTCCTTCGACGTACGGATCGCGTCGGCATCGATGGTCGGGAACGTGCGCCGCAGCTGGGTGTCACCGGCCGCGCGCACCTCGGCCCGTGCGGCGCCGGCGCCCCCTTCGTACTGCACGATCAGCTTGAGCCCGTCCCGATGGCTCTTGCGCAGTCGCGCGTCGGTGAGCACGTCGAGGTCGAAGAGCCGCTGGTCCAGCCTGCCGGCGGCGATCAGGCGCTGGGCGTCGCTGGGCACCACCAGGGTGTGGTCCTTGAGGCGCCGCACCTGTACGGGTATGTGTTCACGGCCCTCGGCGGACTCGAAGCCCACCATCCGGCCCTTGCCGTCCACCACCACGCGGTCACCCGTGATGAGCGTGATCCGCGGGTTGCCGTCGACGTGTGCGATGTCTGGTGCGGCCGTCGCGGCGGCGATCGTCGCCGCGGGACCGGTCATGCCTGCCAGCAGTGCCACCGATGTGGCCGCGGCGATGGTGAAGGCGCGTGCTCTGTGCACGTGTGCGCGCAAGTCTCCCCCAGGAGCTTGGGATGAGGTCGGGTGGTCGTCACCGGCCGGGGGCGCGCAACGGCGCCCGTCGCCGGTCAGCGCAGTATGTGAGGCGATCAACGCCCGTGCCGGGGAGGGGGATTGAGCTGCGTGGTTTCAAGCCATCCGGAAGACCGCGAGTTCGATGGGGCCACGACGGCTCCGTGACGGGACTGTGACGCCCGAGCGATCCTTGCGCGACACCGGCGCTCGCCGACCCCTCCGGATCGCAGTCCCCGCACGCCTTTCGAGCACCGGAGTCCTCGCGGTCGGAGCGTGTCCCTCCAGTTGGCTGTTTCCGCATGCGGATGAAACGGCCTTCCGCCCCGGCCACGGCCGGGTGCATCGTCTGCGCCGGTCAGGAACCGGGAGCGGGCCGGACGAGGCCCGCGCGCATGTGCGGCGTGTGGTCCTCGAGGATCTTCAGAAGCCACGAGCTCCGGACGGCAGGCAGCCGGACCAGGGTGTGCCGGAACGCTCCCGCGTCGACTCGGAACACGTGATCCGGACGCGACGTGGGCGGGTCGAAGTCGTCGCGGAGAACGCCGTCGGGCCTGCCGCCCGACCTCGGGACGGGCAGATCCGGCTCGGGTGAGACCAGCCAGAGCCACACCCCGACCGGCAGTGGCACCAGGTACGCCGAGGCGCCCGGGGCCTCCGAGTCGGCCGGGTCCCAGACCTGCCCCGTCTGCGGATGGGTCGGTACGAGGAGGATGTCGGCTCCCTCGTCGGGGGCGGGCCGTCCGGGTCCGGCGAGGACGGCCCGCCGCGCCGACGGGCCCGCGGGCAGCAGATCGTCGATGGCCCCCTGGAACACGTCCCCGATCAGACCGTCCGGGACCGTCACCGGCCGACCCTCCGATGCCACCAGGAGATGCGCGAGTGCCCGGCCGGCCGCAGCCTCCCACTGCGGGCTCCACGACCAGAGGCGGTGCGACCCCGCCGGGGACCCCCACGTGGTGACCGGCTCGAACGGAGGCGTGCCCTTCGCCACCGCCATCAGCTCCGCCCACGACAGCGGGCCGGTATCGGCGATGTCGACGGGGAGCCGGCGCACGCGGTCCGGCGCGAGCCATACCGCCTGCCAGAGCGAGCAGTCGTCGATCCGAGTCGCCACGGGCAGGCCGCAGGCCTCGCAGGCCATGTTGGGGCCGTCGGCCCCGTCGAGACCGCAGCAGGCGCCGCCACGTCTCTCCGGGATCAGGCGGGTGTCGCGGGTGTCTCCCGGTGCGATGACGATCGCGCCGGGGGCGCCGTCGGACAGGGCGTAGACCGGCGCGTGGACACCGCGGGCGACCGCCTCGTCCGGACCGATCTCCTCCCACCTTCGCCATGGTGGCCCCCAGGGTTCCGGGTCCACGGCGAACGTGCCCGACTCCATGAGCACCGGAAGCTGAAGCCCGTTGCCGTACTTCTGATGGGCGTGGGCCGGAAGGGCGACCTGGGACAGCGAGGCGGTGAGCTCCGCACCGCATCCCGCACACACGAAAACGAACAAATGCCCTCCGTCTGGGAAACGGAGGCATCATCGCAGCTCGTCAGCGGCCGGCCAATCGAGTTTGTCGCGCCACGTTCCTCCCTCCCGTGGTGCGAGGGGAGCCCGGTCGTCACCGTGATACTAATACCGGTATAAGTATTGGATCGACGTGATGCGAGGAGCCGACACGTGGTGGAGATCAAGTCCGATGCCGCATTGGACGCGATGCGGGAAGCCGGGCGCGTGGTGGCCCGCGCCCTGGCCGCGGTCCGGGAAGCGGCCGGCGTGGGGGTGTCCTTGAAGGAGCTGGACGAAGCGGCCCGGTCGGTCCTGGCCGAGGCCGGAGCCGGCTCCCCGTTCCTGGGGTACCGGCCGTCCTTTGCCCCGGTCGCGTTCCCGGCCGTGATCTGCACGTCCGTCAACGACGCCGTGTCGCACGGCATCCCCACCGGTTACCGCCTGCGCGACGGCGACCTGGTGAGCATCGACTGCGGCGCCCGGCTCGACGGCTGGACCGGCGACGCCGCCATCACCCTCACCGTAGGAACACCACGCCCCGGCGACCTCGATCTGATCGACGCCACGCAGCAAGCCCTCGACGCCGGCATCGCCGCGGCCCGGGTGGGCAGTCGTATCGGCGACATCTCCCACGCCGTCGACACCGTCGCCCGCAAGGCGCGCTGCGGCATGCCCGCGGACTTCGGCGGCCATGGCATCGGCCGCCGCATGCACGAAGACCCTCATGTCCCCAACCGCGGCCGCCCCGGCCGTGGTTTCCCCCTCCGGCACGGCCTGGTCCTCGCCATCGAACCCATGCTCATGGCCGGCGGCCGTAACACCTACCGCACCGACACCGACGGCTGGACCCTGCGCACCACGGACGGCAGCAGAGCCGCCCACATCGAGCACACCGTCGCGATCACCGACCAGGGCCCCCGCATCCTGACCTTGCCGTGAGGTCCTCCCGGACGCTGACGGGGAAGGGGTCGCTGCCGGAGCCGGAGCCGGGACCGGGACCGGATCGCGATCTCTCCACGGGCAGGACTCTCGCCCCCTCGCCCGGGCGTCGACGCCTCACTCCCGGCGTCGACGGTGCCCTCCCGACGCACTCCAACCGCCGTCCTATTGTTGGCTGATGCGCCCAGACCCCATTGACCGCCCAGCGGATCTCGACATGGTCCGTGAGTCCTACGACCGCGTGGCCGACAATTACGTCGACATGGTCCTGACGACGGGATTCGGCGACATCCGTTGCCATCCATGGCTCAAGGCGTCGATCGACGCCTTCGCCGACACGGTGAGCGAGCTCGGTCCTGTCCTCGACGTCGGCTGCGGGCCCGGAACGGTGACCGCCTACCTCGCCGAACGCGGACTCGACGTGTCGGGAGTCGATCTCTCGCCCCGCATGATCGAGAACGCGCGCCGTCTCTATCCGGAATGCCGCTTCAGCGTCGCCTCCGCCACCGAACTCGATCTCGGAGAAGCCTCACTTGGCGGTGTGCTCGGTTGGTGGTCACTGTTCAACCTCCCTCGCGACGTCCTTCCCCAGGTTCTCGCCCTGTTCGCGCGTGCCCTGAAGCCGGGCGGCCACTTCATCACGGCAACGCACGTCGGCGACGAAGACGTGGTGCGCACCGAGGCGTACGGAGGAGTGCCCGTTCGTTGGACCACTCACAAATGGCGGCCGGAACAACTCGTGGCCCTGATCGAGCAGGCCGGACTGCGCCCTGTCGCCGAACTCCGGCTCCCCGCGGAAGAGCTGAGCGGTCCGGGCCTGGTCATCATGGCCGAGCGCCCCGCCTGAGGCCCGTGTGGGCCCGGCACGGCGCCTTCCGTGCACCGGGCCCGGGTGCGATGCCGACTTCCGGTTCCACCGCGGACCCGGCAGCTCAACGTTCCCAACGGGCCGCGTCCAGAGGGTCGAACGGGTTTTACCAAACGGTCGACCAGCTGTGAGCCGCCGTGCCTTAACGTCACTGCATCACTTGATCACGACCACGGGCGTCTCCGGCGGCTCATTCAGCCCTCCGGCCAGGCAGCCCGCCAGGAGGCATGCCATGACCGTCGTCGACATTCGGAGCACGGCCGGGGAACTGCCCGACGCCTGGGACTCGATCCTGCTCGGGAAGATCGGGCATACCGAGGTGAAGGTGCTGCGGATGGACGGAAGCCCTGTGGCACCGGAATCCCATGACACAGCGGAAGCGCTGCTGGTCGTGGAGGGCACGTTGCGGCTGGAGGCCGGCGGTATCGAGGTCGAAGTGAATGCGGGGGAGATGTACATCGTCGAGGCGGGAGTGGAGCACGCGGTGCGCCCCGGCAGCAGGGGCACGCTCGTGATCATCGAACGAGCTTCGGACGCGGCTTAGGTCCGGGTGCGCGGTCGGCACAATCACGGCCGACCGCCCCGGCCGTTCGAACTGACCCGACACTCGGGACTGTCCCGGCCGTCCGGACTGACTCGGTCGTCCCGGTCTCCGCGACCTTCCCGGCCGTTCGGACTCACCCGCCGTCTCGACCTTCCCGACCGTCCGGACTGATGCGGCCGTCCCGGCCGTCCCGGCCGTCCCGGCCGTCCCGGCCGTCCCGGCCGTCCGGTGCTCCCGGTCCGTCGCTGTCCGCAGGAGCGGCTCGGCGCAGTGTGCGGATCGCCGGGATCGCGAGCAGCGCGACGCAGCCCGCCAGGCAGGTGCCGGCGGACACCAGCAGCAGGCGCCCCGGGGAGGCGAGGGCTGTGGCCGGTCCCGCCAGTATCTGGCCGAGCGCGATCCCGGACACCGAGCCGGCCAGCTCGTACGCGGTGACCCGGTTGAGCACCGCAGGTGGGGTGTGGGTCTGCACGCTGGTCGCCCACATCACCGACCAGAACGCCAAGGCCCCGCCGCCGAGCGCGTGGCACACCAGCAGCACCGGCAGGCCGGCGCCGAGCGCCACGCAGAGCGGTAGCACGGTGTACAGCACCATCGCCAGCGCGCCGGCTGCCAGCGGCCGGGCGGGGCGCAGCCGCAGCGCCAGCAGGCCGCCGAGCACCGTTCCGACTCCGAGGGAGGAGACCACGAGACCATAGGCGTTCGGGCCGAGCCGGGCGCCGATCAGTGTCGAGCTGAGCGGTACGAGCGGGCCGAAGAGCAGCACGCCGTACACCACCCAGATAAGGATCACCGCCCACATCCAGGTGCGTGCGCGGAACTCCTGCCACCCCTGGCGCAGGTCTCGGCGGAGTGAACTGCCGTTGCGGGCGGAGGAGTCGGCGCCGCCCGGAGCGTCCGTTGCCGTCGCGGCCGGGGCGAGCCGGATCAGCGCGAGGCAGAGGGCGCTGAGCAGGAAAGTGCCGGCGTCGATCGCGTACACGGTCCCCGCGCTGGTCAGCGCGATCAGCAGCCCTGCCAGGGCCGGGCCGAGCAGATGGGCGAGCGCGTCGGCCACCTTGAGCGTGGCATTGGCCCGTTGTGGCTCGCGGGCGACCAGCGGGACCATCCCGTTCACCCCCGGCAGGAACATCGCGACGGCCGCACCGGCCACTGCCGCCATGGTCGCCAGCAGCCAGAACGGCGGCGAGCCGGCGAAGAACGCGACAGCCAGCGCACCCTGGGTGAGCACCCGGACGAGGTCCGCGCCGACCATCATCCGGCGTGCGCCGAACCGGTCGGCGAACACCCCGCCGAACAGGACCAGGAGGACGAACGTCCCGGTCCAGATGCCGAGGACGAAGCCGACCCCGGAGATCCCGTACAGCGGTCCGACCGCGAGCGCGGCGGCGACCGGCATCATCGCGTCGCCGAGCAGCGACACCGCGCGGGCGGCGAAGTAGAGCGTGAAGCGCCGATCCCACAGTGGTGGTCGGGCGGGAGGAAGGGCGGTCGGCGGATCGGTCGGGGCGGCCCCGGTCTGGTTCTTCGTCTGCGCGGTGGTCACAGCACAGATGTTGGACTAGACCAATCAGTCAACCCAGTGTCCCGAACGACATGAAGGGGTACTTTCGCGCCATGACGCTTCGTTCGCTGTCGAAGTCCCCGGCGCTGCACCGGGTCGTGGCCGTGCTGCAGCCCCCGCAGTCGACGTTCCCGCTGGCGTGCGCGACCGAGGTGTTCGGCTCCCACGGCCCGGCGATCCCCGCCCGCTACGAGTTCGGGATCTGCACCGAACACCCCGGCCCGGTGCGCACCCAGGCCGGCTACGACATGCTGGTCACGGCAGGCCTGGACGCGTTGGAGCGCGCGGACACCGTGCTGGTCCCCGGTTGGCAGCAACCGGTCGGCACCGAGGTGCCGTCGGCGGTGGTCACGGCGGTGCGCGCGGCGCATCGGCGCGGCGCACGGATCGTCGGCATCTGCTCGGGCGCCTTCGTGCTCGCCGCCGCCGGACTCCTCGACGGCCGACGGGCCGCGACGCATTGGGCCCGCGCCGCGGAGCTGTCCGCACGGTTCCCGCAGGTCCAGGTCGACCCCGCGGTGCTGTACGTGGACCACGGGGACGTCGCAACGAGCGCCGGATCGGCGGCCGGCGTGGATCTCTGCCTGCACCTGGTGAGCGTCGACCAAGGCGCCGCGTACGCGATGCGGATCGCCCGTCAGATGGTGATGCCGCCACACCGCGAGGGCTGCCAGCTGCAGTACGCCGAACTGCCCACCTCCGGACCGGTCACCGATTCGCTGGCCCCGCTGCTGGAGTGGTTGGCCGGACGACTCGACCAACCGGTCAGCGTGGCCGAGATGGCGGTCCACGCGCAGGTCTCGGCCCGCACGCTGACCCGGCGCTTCACCGAGCAACTGGGCATCAGCCCCGGACGATGGCTCCTGGACCGGAGGATCGCCGCCACCCGGGCCTTCCTTGAGGAGACCGATCTGCCCGTGGAAACGATCGCGCGCCGGGTCGGCCTCTCCTCGGCCGTCAACCTCCGCCGGCGCTTCCACGAGGCACTGCGGACCACACCTGCCGCGTACCGGCGGGCCTTCCGAGCGGAGAAGGCCGGCTAGGGCGCCGAGGGCGGCACACGCACTGCGCTCTCGGCTCGGTGCACGCCGGTCGGGCGCCCACGGCGGCCCCGATCGGTAGCACGTACGTCCCCCGACGGTCGGCCGCCGGTCTGAAGCGCGCGCCGTGAGCGTCCCCAGATCACGCGAAGCCAACGCGGCAGGTCACCCCAAGCCCCGCCCGGGCCAACCAGAACGCTCAGGGGCCGACCGCGGCGCTCGGTGAGGTGTGCCGGCGGCGAGCCAGGTCGGCGGGAGCGGACGACGGCGTCACTGCCCGGTCGTTCCAAGGGTCTGGTCGGCCGTCGCGAAGCGGTGCTCCGTCGGCTTGAGCACTTCGTAGAGGTAGCCGAAGTACTCCGTTTCCGCCGTGCCCGTGAGCACCGCCAGCAGGAAGGCGAGGCACCCCGTTTCGTGGTGCTCCCACAGGGGGCCGCGCCCCTCGTTGTAGAGCACGGTCCACTCGTCGGGGTGCTGCCCGGGGCGCGCCAGCCAGTACAGGAACGCCCCCGTACCCTCCTCGAACGCCCACGGCAACACCCGCGCCCCCGCCTCCAGTAGGCCGGCGGGCTTGTCCTCGAACTCCCACAGGCCCGCCAGGATCTCGTCCCGTTCCGTCGTCTGCGCATGCAGGTCGCAGTCGTCGTAGGCGGAGTCGGGGACGAGCAGCCAAATGGCGTCGTCGAAGATGCCGGCGCCGTAGGTCTCGACGAGCTGCTTGTAGTCGGCCGGCAGAGCCGCACCGAGGGCACGCTCGGCTTGCGTCCAGTCCACCGCAGGTGGCGGACTGACGGGCGGCGGGCAGAAGCGGACGAGCGCATCGAGGGAGACCATGGAACGGACGCTACCGGGAGACCAGTCGGCACCTGTCTGCCATCACACTCTCAGACGGAGCTGCGAGCCTCTTCCTGGTCCGGCTCCGGTATCGGACTCTTCTTCTCGGCAGCAGGCAAGGCAATCAGCAGCACAACTGCTCCGAGGAGTGTGATGACCGCGATCCAGCCCGCGCCGACGTGCATCGCATGGATGAACGCATCATCAGCAGCCTGAGCGAGAGTGGGCCGGTGGATGGCGGTGGCGACGTGGCGGGCCTGTTCGGCGGAGACTCGCGCCTGATCCTGCACCGGACCGGGTGCACCCTCCAGCGAAGGTTCGATCGCACGTCGGTACATGATCGACATGATCGTGCCGCCTACGGCGATTCCGATCACGCTGCCGGTCTGTCGCACGGTGTTGGTGACGGCCGATCCCGAACCGGCCTGCTCCAGCGGCAGTTTGCCGAGCAATGCGGCCGTGACGGGGCCGATCACCATGCCGATCGAGAGACCCTGTATCAGCAACAGGATCTCGATCCAGACGAGTTGAGTTTGGAGTCCGAGGAACCCGTACCCGCCCATGGTCAGCGCAGCCACGGTCAGCGCCGGCACGGTGACAAGACGCAGCGAAAGGCGGCGAACCAGGCGCGAGGCAAGGGGCGCCCCCGCGAACGCGCCCAATGCGGTCGGGATGTTGGCCAGACCCGCCTTCATCGGCGAATATCCGAGTGCGCCTTGCAGGTAGAACGCGTTGTAGAAGGTGATTGCGGCTACACCGAAGAGCAGCAATCCGAGCGCCACATTGCCGCCACCGAATGTGCGTTGCGCGAGCAGTCGCGGATCAAAGCTGGGCACCTTGATACGCAGTTCGACGAGTACGAAAACGGCCAGCAGAACCAGACCGACAATGATCGGCGCCCAGACGTCGGTACGACTCCACGCGGCCACCTGCCCTGCCCGGATCAGCCCGTAGGCCAAGGCCACGAGCCCGCTGATCGACAGCAGCATCCCGGCGGGGTCCAGTGGCCGCAGAGTGGGGCTGTGGAAATTCGGAACCAGTACGGCGAGCCCGACCAACGTCAATGCCGCGACCGGGACATTGATCAGAAAGACCGAACCCCACCAGAAATGATCGAGCAGGAACCCGGCCAGCACCGGGCCGGCGGCCATTCCGACACCGGCCGACGTCGAGAAGATGCCGATCGCGGCAGCCCGCGCGGGGCCGGTAAAGGTCCACATAAGGATGGCCAAGTTGGCGGGCGTGATCAGCGCGCTGCCCACCCCCATCGCAGCTCGAGCCGCAATCAGCTGGCCCACATCGCTTGCGTATGCAGCCCACAGCGAGGACCCGGCGAAGAGCACCAACCCGCTGAAGAACACTGTCCGGTGACCGAATCGATCGCCCAATGCGCCTGCAGTGAACATCAACGTGGCGAAGGCCAGAGTGTACGAACCAATCGCCCATTGCAGCTGACCGGGATTGGCCCCCAGTCCACGGACCGGGTCTGCAAGCGTCTCCAGCGTAGTACTCAGGACGGTGTTTTCCAGCCAAATCAACAGCGAGCACAACATAAGAACGGCAAGAATCAACTGCTGCCTGGACTTCGGCAACGTTGGAGGCGCGGTCATGGAATCCTTCGGATCTCGATCGGCGGGAACCTGAACGACTGGACCATAAGTAAACTCAACGACGCCGTCAAGCTCGAAGATTCTTGCCAATACTGTTGCGACTGAAGGGACTTTATGCCCTCCGTCAGATGTGCGGACCGAGGAATTCTGTGCCCTCTGGCGGATGTGCGAGTCGAATAATTCCATGACTTCCGGAGAGTTGCGACTGAGCAGATTTCATGCCCTCCGGTGAGCAGTCGCACCGCGCCCTGCGACCGCAGCCCGGTGCAACGGCACTCACCTGACGCTTTACCGAGCACCGTTGGAGTTTCCGGGCGGACGGGTCGAGAATCCTGTTGAGATCCCCAGGGCCAGCTGGGCAAGACAGCCGAAGCGCGCCCCCGCGATGCCCGTTTCGTTCGTCCTCGACGAGCGGATGGCCGGCCCAATATCCTGCGCGAAGTAGGGACTGGAGGTTCCGGTCGGCGGCGGAGGCCCAACACTAATGATCACCGGAGTCACCAGGGAGCCCGCAGCGTGACCGGCACCACGGAGGCCCTTGGCGGGTCGGCCGCAGTCGACGATGCAGCACGAAGTGTCACGCGCCCGTTCTACGTATACGCCGTGCTCGCCAACACGCTGTTCCAGCGCGGCGTTTTCGTCCTCTTCCTTCAGCAGCGAGGCTTCTCCGCCGGGCAAGTGGCCCTACTGCAGACACTGCTCTACCTGGTCAGCGGACTTGCGGAGTTGCCGACGGGAGTCATCGCCGACCGAATCGGCAGGCGTGCCAGCATCGTGATCGGCCAGATGCTGATAGCCGGATGTCTGCTCGGCCAGGGGACGTTCTCCAACTACTGGGTGTTCCTCGCGCTGTTCATCGGGCAGGGCGTGGGCATGGCATGTGTGTCCGGCTCGGAAACCGCCCTGCTGTACGACCTGCTCGTGCGTCGTGGTGCAACGGCCGGCTACGTCAGGATCAAGTCCCGGTTCACCATGCTCGGGACGGTCACCTCGGGAGCCGCCATCGTCCTCGGCGGCCAACTGCAGCGGATCTCCTGGGGAGTCGTCTACGTCGGTTCGGCGGCGTGCCTCGTCCTGGCCGTTGTGGTGCTGATGTCACGGGTGCCCGAGATCCGCGGCGCGGACGCGGTGGACGAGCAGGACGGAGCCGAGGAGCACGGCGACGCCACAGCATGGCGGGCGATGCTTCGGGTCGCCACGCCGGCGCTCGTGACGCTTGTCGTGGTGTCCGGACTGATGCATGCGACGTTGACGCCGTACATCATCTTTACGCAGAAGACCCTCTCCGATCAGGGAGCGGGCACCGCATTGGTCAGCGTGGTCATATCGGCGGGATTCTTCGCCGGCGGGCTCACTCCGCTGCTGTCCGACCGCGCGGACCGGCGCATCGGGTATCGGGTCATCGTCCCGGTGTCCCTCCTGACGCTCGCCGCGGCACTCGGCCTGAGCGGCCTCGGCCTTGTCTGGGTCACCATCACAGTGTTCCTGGCCCTGGTCGGGATTCCCGAGATCACCGCCGTGATCGTGGACAACGTGTTCAACGAGGCCGTGCCGTCGCGCCACCGGGCGAGCCTGCTGTCGATGATCGCATTCGTGGAGTCGGCGCTCATCGGCATCGGCTATCTCGTCCTCGGCGCGCTCATGGACGGGCTGGGCTCCAGTGTGGGCATGGCCACCTACGCCGTGGTCCCCCTGCTGGCATGTCTCCTGTGGCTCCCGGTGCTCTTCCGAGGGGCACGGGTGACCGCCGAGATCGAGAAGCCCGCCGACCGAAAGGCATCCTGAAACAGACCATCTCGAGCAACGCTCCGCCCGAGGGCAGGGGCGCGGCGCGTTTAAGGTCATGGCGGTCGGACAGGCGCCGGTAGAGCACTGGGCGGCTGGTTCCGGCCGCCGTACGACAGCGTCCATCCGTCCAGCTCCTGGCGGCCCCTGACGGAACCCCGTTGTGGGTCTCCGACGCCGAGCCAGGCTCCACCCCGGACATCACCGCCGCCCGCTGCACGTCCTGCCCGCGTTGGTCGAGGCGGCCGCCGACGGCCTGCCGACCCTGGCCTACAAGGGGTCAGGCGTCGGCGGTGGCTCCGTCTTCCGGGAGCAGTTCGGGCATTCCCTCCACCAGCACTGCGACCCCGACCACTTCGCCGGCCTCGGAACGGCCGACCCAGACGGGATAGGTGCCGTCCCCTGTCGTCGCGAAGGCCGCGAGTTCGCCGCCGGAGGCCTGGTCCCGGGTACGCAGCAGGTACATGGAGTCGCTGATGTCCTCGTAGACGTCCGGGTTCAGGTCCGGGTCTCCCTGGATCAGCCCTTTCTCGAAGAGCGCGATGAGAGGTTCCCAGGCTCCGGCATCGGCGAAGCAGCCGGTGGCGCCATCGGTGTCGAAACCGGAGAACTCGTTCTCGATGAACAACCGGCGGTCGTCGTCGGGCCTGAGCGCCATCTCCCAGGTCGCGGCGGGGACCTCGCTGACGAGCAGGCGGACGGCCATAGTGTCGGTGCGCGTGACCTCGCTCCTCCTCCACTCGCAGTGGTAGGTGTGTCTGGCCTGTGCCTCCTCCAGTGCGTACTCCCCGGGCGGTACGGGGACCGTGATGTGCGGGCCGTCCTCGTGGTCGATGTCCGGGCCTGAGACGGCGAGCAGCCCGCTGGGCACGCGCAGGGTGCCGACGCGGCGTGGTTCCACGGTCGTCATCTCGGGGTGGTATCCGTCGGTCACGCGTACCCCGGGCCGGAACAGCTCACCGATCGGGCCGGGCTGCGCGGGGCGGGGTGGACGCCAGCAGGTGGTGGGCGCGAGCCCGCTGCCGTCGGTGGCCGCCGCGGCCGGCGCGGTGATCTCGAAGACGGGCGACTCCGTCAGCCCTTGCGACCGGGCGGAGAACAGCGGCCATTCTCCGAAGGCAGGCCGGTCCGTCCAGCGCTCGTCATCGCCTACCTTGGGCACGGTCACGAAAGAGCCCCCGCGCTTGCCCTTGGACTCCTCTTCTCGTTGGCCCCTTCCGTCAGGGAAAAGCTCCACGGTGATGCGCGGGCACCCTTCGTCGAACTCCGCCATCTCCGGGCCGGTGTAGTGCCAGCGGACGGCGTACCGGCTCAGCAGCCGCGTCGGGTCGTCCAGCAGCCGCATGTCCAGCTCGTGGGTACGGCGGCCCTGCGCGTCGTAGACCCACAGCCCGACATAGTGATCCCGCCAGGAGACGAGCCGAACCTCCAGCGGAGCCTCCCGGCCCGCCGCCCGGTACACCACCACGTACGGAAGCCCGGCGGCATCCCGCTCACGGGCCTCTTCCACGGGTATCGGCCGCCAGGGGACGCGAGTCTCCAGATCCCACGCCTGCGCGTACCCCACCTCGACCACCATTGCCGCTCCCCTTGCTCGCGTACGTAACGAGCCGCAACATAGCCGCCACCTGTGACAACGCCCTCGCCGGGCCGGGCGTGAGCCACCCCCGCCCGCGCCAACGGCCCGTCCAGGACACCCAGAACGCGCGAGGGCCATCGACAACGCTCATCGTGACGACGGCGCAGTGTCGTGCGTGCCGGCGCCCAGTGCCCAGCGTCAGGCGTCGGTGGATGGCTGGTGGGCGGTGAGCTCGGCCTTCTGCATCCGGCAGTTCCTCGGCGGGCAGCAGCAGTGACATCCGGCTCCGGCCTCATCGCCGAGGCCGCTCGCAAGGTCGGATGCGTGCAGGCAACCGGCTGGCGGCCGGCCCTAGGATCGGTCCGGCTGCAGGGCGGGAACGGATGGAGTGAGCGATGGCCGGCAAGGTCACGGCGGTGAGCCGTAATGGGACGTATTCGTTCAGCAAGCCCAACCGGGAGTCCGTCACATTGCTTGCCGGGCTGGGGGTGGAAGGGGACGTTCACGCTGGTGAGACGATTCGTCACCAGTTCCGCATGACCTACGAGCCGGACCTTCCGAACCTGCGACAGGTCCACCTGATGCACGAGGAACTCTTCGACGAGCTGGCGCTCAAGGGCTTCGAAGTCTCCGCGGGCCAGCTGGGCGAGAACATCACCACCCGAGGCGTGGACCTGCTCGGCCTTCCCGCGGGCGCCCTGCTCCACCTCGGAGCGGAGGCCGTGCTCGAGGTGACGGGGCTCCGAAACCCGTGCGCGAAGATCAACGACTTCCGTAAGGGCCTGCTCGGCGAGGTCTTCGCCCTGGATCCCGACTCGGGAGAGTTCACCTTCAAGTCCGGCATCATGGCCGTGGTCCGCCGCGGTGGACCCGTACGCCCGCACGACCCCATAGAGGTCGAACTCCCACCCACCCCTCACCACCCGCTGGAACGCGTCTAGGAGCCACGTTCCCCGGAGCTCTCGTCGTCCATCACAGAGGACTCCCGGCTCCAGCTCAGCTCGTGCACCGCATCCGCCGCCTCCCTGCGCACATCGAGGTGGGGGTGTTGCAGGAACCTCTCAACGATCGGGAGCGCCGCCTGGTCGTGAGTCGAGCCCAGGATGCTCAGGACGTAGTCCAGGAGCAGCGGTTCGAAGCCGGCCGCGCCGACGGCGAGCGGCTCCACCACCCGATAGGGGAGCTCGTGGTGCGTGGAGGCCGAGCAGATCGCATGCAGCGCGGACTCCCGCACCGCGTGACCCTCATCGGAGAGCGCGATCGTGACGAGACGCTCGATGACCCGCTCGGCATCGTCCTGGGTCAGGCGGCCCGTCTCCAGTACGTCGCTGACGGCATCGAGACAGGAGTCCCGGCGGTCCGCGCAGGAGGCGTCCACCTCCTTCCACGCCGACTCGATCAATGCCGCAAGGCCCTGGTACTCGTCCACAGCCAGAGCATAGGAGCCGGTCGGCGCCTCCCCCTGAGGGAAGGTGAGAAGACAGGGCTTGACGTTCCTTGTGGGATCAGCCGCGGTGAGCCGTCGGGGACCCGCCGGGGACCCGTCGAGGAAGCGGGAGTGCGGAGTGGTCGGCGGTGGCACCGAACGGCACCAACTTGGCTATTTGGCGCCCTTCTGGCCCAGAGGTGATCACAATGTGAAGGAACTGTGCCGACGTCCGGAGCCGTCGAACACGCTGCGGGCCGGCACCGCGCCGCCGTCGGCTCGCCCGTGAGTCGGAGGCCGCCCCTGTAGCCGAGTTGATCTGGAGTGAGCGTGACGCCTTCGCACCTTCCTGCCGCGCAACCGGACCCGACCGCCGCCGCCCCCGGCATCGGCACCGCCTTCGACGCGGTTCCCGACCTGGACGGGGAGCTTCGCTTCGACCAAGCCGCCCTCGACGCGGCGTCCACCGACTTCGGCCACTTGGTCAGCCGGCCGCCCGCCGCGGTCCTCAGACCGGGCTCGGCCGAGGACGTCGCCACGATGGTCCGCTACTGCCGGGAGCGCGGACTCAAGGTCGCCGGACGGGGCCAGGGGCACTCCACCCACGGACAGGCCCAGGTGCCCTCCGGGCTCGTCATCGACCTCGGCTCGCTGGATTCGATCGAGATCCGCGACGACACCGCCATAGTCCAGGCCGGGGCGCGGTGGAGCACTCTGGTCCAGGCCACCCTGCCCATGGGTCTCACCCCGCCGACCTTCACCGACTACCTCGAACTGTCCTTGGGCGGCACGCTGTCGGCCGGTGGCCTGGGCGGGCAGATCAGTCGCCACGGCACCCAGGTCGACAACGTGCTCGAACTCCAGGTCGTCACCGGTGAGGGCGAGCTCACGACCTGCTCACCCACCGAGCGCCCCGACCTCTTCCGAGCCGTCCTCGGCGGCCTCGGGCAGTGCGGGATCATCACCCGCGCCACCCTCTCTCTGGTCCCCGCGCCCCGCTCCGTACGGCACTACGTGATGTTCTTCGGGAGCGTCGCCGCGCTCACGGGGCAGCAGGCCAAGCTGATCGCGGACGGGCGGTTCGACTACCTCGTCGGCCAGGTCCTGCCCACCCCGGACGGCTGGGCCTACATGATCGAGGCCGCCGCCTACGACGGGTCTCCCGCGGACGACGCCCGGCTCACGGACGACCTGGAGCACACCTCGGTCGAGGTCCAGGACGTGCCGTACTTCGACTTCCTGAATCGGCTCGCCCCGGGGGTGGAAGCCTTCAAGTCCATGGGGGAGTGGGCGCGGCCGCACCCCTGGTACGACAGCCTGCTCCCCGCGTCCACCGTGAACGCCGTCGTCACGGAGACGCTCTCCGGTCTCAAAGCGGGCGCGCTCGGCGTGAGCGCGGTCGTCCTGCTGTACCCCGTGCCCACCGCCCGGTGCCGCACCCCGCTCCCGGTCATGCCTGACGAGGAGCTCGTCTACCTGTTCTCCCTCCTCAAGACCGCCTCTCCCGGGGCGGATTCCGCCGAGGAGATGGTCGCCGCGAACCGTATTCAGTACGACGCCACCGTCGCCGTCGGCGGCTGCTGGTACCCGATCGGTTCCGTACCGCTGACGAGGGACGACTGGGTGCACCACTTCGGCCCCTTCTGGTCCGAACTCGAGGCCGCACGGCACCGTTACGACCCCGACGGTGTCCTCACGCCCGGTCAGCGCATCTTCTGACGTAGGCGTAGACGTAGACGTGCAGGTGTAGCGGAGGCTGTCCGGAGCGTCTGCATCCGACACCTCAGGGTGCGGACGAGCGCGCAGGTCGGCCCACGGCTCCGTTCGCGGGAACGGGTTCTGGGCCGACTTCGGTGCCGCGCAACGTTCCGCTACGGCTGGGCATCGAGGAGGCGGATGGAAGGTGGCGGCGGCACAAGTCCTGCGCGAAGGCAGGCAGTCATCGCCCGCCGCTGCTTCCGGTCCTCCGGATCGACCCAGTTCGATGCGGGCCCAGTCACGGTCGTCGTACCGCGCGGCTGCTCGGCCTACTTCCGCTCGCGGAGGTACGCCTCCAGTTCCGCGGCCCCCGTCAGCATCGCCCGCCCGCGGGTGGAGAGTCGGCCGCGCCAGTCGTGCAGTGCGGCTTCCAGCGGCTCCAGCCCGCCGGCCGTTCGCACTTGGGCGATCAGCGGGGCGATCTGCTCCAGCAGGTAGCCGCCCCGCCTGAGTTGGTGGGCCAGCCGGGCGTCCCGTACGGCGGCCTCGTCGTAGACGCGGTACCCGGTCAGCGGGTCGCGGCGCGGGCGCAGCAGCCCGGCACGCTCCCATTTGCGCAGCGTCGCCGGCCGGATGCCGAGCTCTCCCGCCAGCGGCCCGATGAACGTGCCGCCGGGTCCGGACACCGCGCTTGGCTCGGAGGCCGCCTCGGGCTCCAGGTCTCGGAGGGGGTTCTCCACGGCCTGGAGGGTCCGGCGGTCGTCGAGGAGCTGGGCGTGGCTCTCGTCGATGAGGCGGAACGCCTCCTCTGCCGCGCCCTCGTTCACCGCCCGCATGATCGACGTCGCCGTCTGATGGCCGTGGCCGGGTACGAGGGCGAGGAACGCGCGCAGCGCCCCCGCATGCAGCGGCGTGTAAGTGCGGTAGCCGTGCGGTGTGCGACCGGCGGCCGGGAGGATGCCGGCCTCCTCGTAGTTCCTGACCGCCTGCGTGGACAGACCGTGCTCGCGTGCCAGGTCGATCGGCCTGAGCCGATCCTCACTTTGAGGGTTTCGCTTCATGGACCCCCGCGATCCCCTCAGTTTCGTGCAAAAGTTTCAACTCTTGGTTCAACGATAGCGTTGAAGGCATGGCTACCGACATCAAAGACACCGCCCATGCCGTCGAGGCCGCCACCGTCATGCGGCTGCTCCCCAACCGGCCGCGGGTGCTCGCGCTGGGCGAGCCCACCCACGGCGAGGACACGCTGCTCGACGTGCGCAACGCGCTCTTCAGGCAGCTCGTCGAGGAGGAGGGCTACCGGACGATCACGATCGAGAGCAGCTGCCTGGCGGGCCTGATCGTGGACGACCACGTCACCTCGGGCACGGGCACCCTCGACGAGGTCATGGAGCGCGGCTTCACCCACGGCTTCGGCGCGTCCGCGGCCAACCGCGAACTCGTGCGCTGGATGCGGGCGTACAACGACGGTCGGCCCTCGTCCGAGCAGCTCCGCTTCGCCGGTTTCGACGGCCCGCTGGAGATCACCGGCGCCGAAAGCCCCCGGCAGGCCCTCACCACGCTCCACGACTACCTCGCGGCGGGCGTGGAAGCTGACCTGCTCCCCTGCACCGCCGAGACACTCGACCGCGTGCTCGGCGCCGATGCCCGGTGGACCGATCCCGCAGCGATGATGGACCCGGCTCAGTCCGTCGGGCAGTCGGCCGAGGCCAAGGAACTGCGGTTGCTCGCCGACGATCTGGTGGCTCTGCTCGACGAGCAGACACCGACCCTGATCGCGCTGACCTCGCGGGAGGAGTGGGACCGGGCGCGCCTGTACGGACGCACCGCCACCGGTCTGCTGCGCTACCACTTCTGGATGGCGGACACGTCACCGAGCCGTATGACGAGGCTGGTGGGCTTGCGGGGTCGGATGATGGCCGACAACCTCCTCGCCCTCGCCGAACGGGGCCCGGTACTGGTCTTCGCCCACAACGGCCACCTCCAGCGCAACAAGAGCACGATGCGGCTGGGTGACCTGCGGCTGGAGTGGTGGAGCGCCGGTGCGCTCGTGAGCGCCCACCTGGGGGAGGGGTACGGGTTCCTGGCCATGGCCCTCGGCACGATCCGGCACCAGGGAGTGGACACCCCGCCGCCGGACACCGTCGAAGGACTCCTGTACGAACTCCCGGAGGACCGCCACCTCCTCGACGCTTCCCGCCTGGCCACCGCCCTCGGCGACACACGGCCCGCGCCCCGCGTCTCTCCCTGGTTCGGCTACTCCCCGCTCGACCCGGGCCACCTGGTGGACAGCGACGGCATCGTGTTCGTGAAGGACGTCCCGCAGACCTAGTGCTGTTCGAGGGTTACGCTGCCCGCTGCCCGCTGCCCGCTGCCCGCTGCCCGCTGCCCGGTCACGTCGGCCGCGTCGGCTGTTCGAGGGCTGACCGTGCCCGCCGGCGGGAGGCGGCGGCGGTGGACCCGTGAGCCGATCTGAGCTTGATGCCCCTATGGATGTCAAGCGGCGACGCTGGCGGGTCCTGTCTGGTCAGCCGGAGTGTTCGCTGGGACGAGAAGTCGGTAGATCTCTCGTGCGACGTAGCGTTTGAGGCAGCGGATGATCTCGCGGCGTGTCTTGCCCTCGGTCAGACGTCGTTGCAGGTAGTCGCGGGT
>NZ_JBHTTQ010000063.1:0-43150 GCF_042794475.1 Streptomyces sp. NPDC056527 | reverse complement strand
TTCCCCCGCGGCGGCCCGTGGTTTGGGGGGGGGGCCCCCCCCCCGCCCCCCGGGTCCCGGCCCGGGGGGCCCCCCCCCCGGTGGGGGCGGCCCCCCCTCCGCCGTCTGCGCCCCCTTGTCAGCGCCGCAGGCGTGCCCACGGGGTGAACGTGAAGACCGCGCCGCCGAGCAGGATCACCGTGCCCGCGACCAGGGCGAGGGCGCGCAGGGCGCCGTCGTCCTCGGCGCCGGTCTCGGCGAGGCCGCCGCCGGAGCCGGCCGAGCCGGAGCCGCCGCCGGACGCCGCGTCACCGCCGCCCGACGCACCGCCCTCCTGCTTGGTCGTGTCGAGCTCCAGCGAGGCCTGGACGGCGCCCTTGACCTGGCAGGGGATCACGATCGGCGAGCCGCCGAGCGAGACGTTGATGGTCAGGGTGCCGGGGCTGAGCGTCGCCTTGCCGCTCGCGCCGGGCTTGTACGTGCCCTTCATGTCCGGCAGGTCGACCGGCTTGCCCTGCTCCAGCGGCGCGGCGTTCGCCGGGCCGTCGACCTTGACCGTGCCGCTGTCGGCGCCGCCGAGCTTGATCGCCATGGAGGGCTTGAGGGCCCCGGCGGGAAGCGGGGCGGGACTGTCCATGACGCCCTTGGCGGTCTTGACCGTGAGGTCGTAGCTCCCGCCGTTCTTCTTGGCGTTGATGGTCACCTTGGAGGTGATGTTCGCCGGGCCCGGCGACTGGCACGAGAACTGGACCGAGACCTCCTTGCCCGCGAAGTCGGTCTGCCCGCCGCCCCCTCCGGTGGTGCCCCCGGATGCGGTGCTTCCGCCGGACGTGGTGCCTCCCGAGGTGGTACCTCCGGACGTCGTTCCGCCCGATGTGGTGCCGCCCGACGTCGTACCGCCCGACGTGCTGCCGCCCCCGCCCCCCGACACCTTGATCGTCGCCCCGACCGCCACGGTCTCCTTCGGCGAACACTTCGTGTCCGTCGACATCGGCTTCGAGACGTTGATGTTGTACTTGTCCGGCGTCAGCGTGATCTCGCCCGCCTTCTCCAGCTTCAGCTTGCCCTTCATGTCCGGCAGCACCATCGGGCTGTTCTTCGGGATCGGCGGGTTCTGCCGCGGGCCCTCCATGTTCAACGTGCCGCTCGCCGCTCCACCGACCTTGATGACGCCGGTCGGCTTCACCGTGTCCTTCTCCAGGTCGAGGATGTCGGGGTTCTTGGACGCGGCCTCGACCGTCTTCCAGACGACCTCCACCTCGTCGCCGACCTTCGCCTCCGCCGGTGCCGTGATCTGCACCTTCGTCGTGCCCTGTACCGGCGGGAGGCCGGAGATGGACGGCGGAATGCACTCGGTCTTGTACGCGACCTCGGCGGCCTGAGCGGGGCTGGCGGCCAGCATGATCCCCGCGCCGCCGAGCATCAGCGCGACTCCCGCCGCGCTCATCCTCCGTTGCGTGCTCACTGATGTCCCTTCGTCGTCGGGCTGATCTCTGACGGTGCGGACGGTGCGGAGTCCGGGGTGAACCACGGCAGGACCGTGGTCGTGCTGGTGGTTTCGTCCCGCTCGGGGGCGGGACCGCTTTCGGGTGTACGGACAAGGGCGCGGCGACGGCGGTGTCCGGAGCGGGACCCGGCGGCGCCGCCCGGCCGGACGCGATCCACGACCGCCATGCCGATCCGGAAGAGCGCGGCCGGGACGACCACGGCGAGCAGCAGCCAGAACAGCGTCACGCCCCAGGGCCGGCCGACCCCCCACGGCTGGTCGACCAGGACCTTGCCGGCGTACTTCACCGACACCTCGTAGTCGCCGTGCGCGCCCGCCGACAGCTCGACGGGCAGCTTGATCTGGGCCTTTCTGCCGGGCTCGATCGTGCCGCGCCACTGCCGTTCCTCGTACTGCGGCGAGAAGACGCCATGGGCGGTGCCGACCTGGAAGACGGGGTCCTTGACGGGGGCCTGGCCGAGATTGCCGACGGTGAAGACGACCTCGCGTCGGGCGGGTGCGCCGAACCAGACCAGGACGCCGCTGGAGCCTTCGAGGCGTACGGAGGCGAGGACGGCCAGCCGGCCGTCGCCGGTGGCCTCGGGCAGCGGGGCGGTCGGATGGCCGGCGACGGTGAAGGCGACGTCCACGACGTCCTGTTGTCCGGTGACCCCGGCCACGTGCACCACACAGGGGCAGGGCTTGGGCGGCTCGGCCACCGGCAGCTTCTGGCTGAAGGCGCCCTTGGCGTCGACGGTGGCGGCCCGGCCGAGGGTGTTGGCGCACGAGTTGGTGCCGCCGATGACGCCCTTGCCGGGCGCGGACTGACCGCACATCAGCAGCATGAGCAGCGCGCCCGGCTTCCAGCCGGCCCCGCTCACGGTGATCTCGCCGCCCTTGCCGCCCTCGGTCTGCGACAGGGTGACGGTGGGTCCGGGCGCGGCGGACGCCCGGGCGGCGGGCAGCAGGGCGAGCGCGAGCGTGGCGAGGACCAGCCCCACGACCGCCGTCGCCCGGCGACGCGCGCCACGACCGGGGACGGACGCGGCGCGCGCGCCCGGCGCCCCGGCCCCCGCCGCGAACAGAGCGCTCACGCCCAGCCGCTCCGTACCGCTCGTACTCATCGGTCCGCTCCTGCCGTCGCGTCCACCAACTGGGGTTCCTCCACCGGGAATCCGGGCCCTTCCGCGGCCGGGTCGGCCCGGCGCTCCCGGTCGCGGCGTCTTCGGGCCGCGAGCACGGCCGCGCCCGCCACCACGAGCAGGACGCCCGCCCCGCCGGCGATCGCGCCGCCGGAGACGAAGACCCGCTCGGCGCGGGCGCTCGCCGCCGGGGCTCCCGGGGCCGTGGCCCGCAGGTGGAGCGTGATCGAGTCGAGCGCGGGCGGATCGGGCCAGGCTTCGCTGCGGGTGATCCGTTCGCCGGGGCCGAGGGTGAGCGGCAGGGCACGCGAAGGGCGGTCGACGACGGTGCCGTAGAGGCCCTCGGCGCGGAGGGACAGGCTCGGGGCGAGCACCGTGTTGCCCCGGTTGACCAGGGTGTAGTGCACGGTGCCCGAGCCGTCGAGCCGTACCTTCTCGACGGTGAGCGCCGCCAGGCTCGGCCCGCTCACCCGCAGGTGCACCGGCACCCGCACCTCGCGCCCGCCCGCCTCCGCGCTCACCGTTCCCCGGTGCTCGCCGGGGACGGTGTCCGCCGTGACGGTGACGGCGAACGGCACGTCCGCCCGGGTACGCGCCGGTACCGTCACCGTCCGCGCGGCGAAGGCGAGCGGCGTGCCCTGCCCGTCGAGTCGTACCGTGAGCGGCTTCGGGCCCAGATTGGTGAGGGAGAGGGTGTCCTCCAGGACGCTGCCGGCCGCGCCCTCCAGATAGACGTACGGCCGCCCTTCGGCCGCGCCCGCCGTCCACCCCGGCGGCGCGGGCGCCGCCGCCACCGCCCCGAGCAGCGCGGCGACCGCGGTCGCCGTACCGGCCCACGCCCCCCGCATCAGCGTGCCGTGCGCCGGGTGAGCCAGAGCACGCCGGCCGCGCCGGTCAGCAGCACCGTGCCGCCGAGGGTGGCCAAGGCCGTCGCGGAGTCGAGCGGCCCGGTCTTCGGCAGCTCGCCGCCGCTCGTGGACTGCGTCTCTCCCGAAGAGCCGCTGCCCGCGGCCGTCACATCGAGCTCCAGCGCCGGCGCGGGGTTGTTCTTCGGGGTACAGACGGCCGCGTCCATGCCGAGGGCGTGGACGGTGAGCACCCCGGCCGTGAAGGTGACCTTGCCGCTCTTCTTCGGTGTGTACGTACCCGTCAACTGCCCGATCTTGATGGGGGTGTTGGGCGGGATGGCCGCCGTGTTCGGCGTGCCCTTGACCTTGATCGTGCCCGAGTCGGCGCCGCCGAGCTTCAGCTCGGCTCGCGGCGTCATGACACCTTTGGGCAGTTCGATGGGGCTGTCGGACACGCCCTTCTCGAAGGACATGGTGATCGTGTAGCCGCTGCCGCTCTTGACGGCCTTGATGTCGACGGGCGAGACCGCGCCCTTGGGCCCGATCTTCGTCTCACAGGCGTAGTCCACGTCGACGACGGCGGCCTGCGCGGCGGGGGCGGAGGCCAGCACCGCCGAGCCCGCCGCCGCCGCTGCCAGCGCGAAAGCTGTTCTCCTCCGGTACGGCACCTCAAGCACCCCTCACCGCGAAGTTACTGACGGCTTATCAGATTGGGCGTCAAGGTACGCCTGGGGCGTTGTAGAGGGAAGACAAAGGGCAGACCGAAGTGCGCGCCCCTCACCGGGCGCGCCACGGCGGTCGTACGGACGTACTAGGCGGGAGCCGCCAGTTCGGCCCAGACCGTCTTGCCGGGGGCGCCGGGCCTGCGCTCGATCCCCCAGTCCAGACAGAGCCGCTGCACGATGAACATGCCGTGCCCGCCGGGCCGCCCGGCCCGGTGCGGGGTGCGCGGCGCCGGCTGCCCGGCGCCGCGGTCGGCGACTTCGAGGCGCAGCACCTTGGCGCGACGCAGCACGCGCAGCACCTCGGGGCCCTCGGCATGCAGACAGGCGTTGGTGACCAGCTCGGAGACGACCAGCAGGACGTCCTCGGCGGCGGCCCTGGCGTCGGCGGTGGCGGCCGGGAGCCAGCCCCAGTCGTAGAGCGCCGTCCTCGTGAAATCGCGGGCGAGCGGGACGGTACCGCTGGTGGCGCCTAGCGCGAGCGTACGCACATCGAGGTCGACGGGGCCCACGACGGGGTCCACCGACTCCTCGATCTCCCTGCCACCTGCAGCAGTGTCCATCAGCGCTTCACCTCACCGATTCAACCGACTCAACGGAATCAACCGATTCACCAGACAACGGACGAAACCGGGGCTCTCCTGCCCGGTCTTTTGCCGACAACACCCGTCGCTCAGTCGGGCAGCGCCGCCGCGAGCGAGTCGTGCACGGTGAAGACGACGTCCGCACCGGTGATCTCGAAGACCCGGGCCACCGCCGGGCGCATTCCTGTCAGATGGACCCCGCCCCCTGCGGCGTCGGCCTTCAGCCGGGCCCCGAGGAGCACGTTGAGTCCGGTGGAGTCGCAGAAGTCGAGGCGTGAACAGTCGACGACGAGCCGTGACCGCCCGGCGTCGAGGGCGCGGTCGAGTGGCGCACGCAACACATCGGCCGTGTGGTGATCGAGCTCACCCACCGGGGTGAGGATCTCGGTCGCCCCCACGGTGCGGACCTCGACCCGCAGCCTCCCCGGCTGCGCGCTGCCGATGTTCTGGCGGTCCATGACCGTGCCTCTTCTCGCTCTCGCGGATGCCGGTTGACGTGCCACGAACCATACAAGCGACGTGCCACGGCTTGCACATGAACTCCACCACAAAGTGGAGCAAACCCGACAATTGACACTTGCAACCAAGTGTGTCGAGCAGGTAGGGCTAGTAAAGGACATTCGAAACGACCGGCTTTGGAGGCGCCGCAAACCGCAGCAGGAAGAAACGATGGAGGAGACCATGTCACCCCGGCTCGACGCCACGCGTACCCCCGACGCGCCGTCGGCAGAAACAACTCCGCCCCCCACCCTCAGCCTTCCCCAGCAGTTTCACGGCGACCTGACCGAGGATCTGCCCGAGATCGGGCCCTTCGACAAGGTCGACCCGATCGACGCCCGGGCGCTCTCGAAGACGCTGTTCGCCCGGCTCGACGCTCTCGAAGAGGGCACGCACGAGTACGCGTACGTCCGCAACACCCTGGTCGAGCTCAACCTCGCCCTGGTCAAGTTCGCCGCCTCCCGGTTCCGCTCCCGCAGCGAGCCCATGGAGGACATCATCCAGGTCGGCACGATCGGTCTCATCAAGGCCATCGACCGCTTCGAACTGGCCCGCGGCGTCGAGTTCCCCACCTTCGCGATGCCGACCATCGTCGGCGAGATCAAGCGTTTCTTCCGCGACACCTCGTGGTCCGTGCGCGTCCCGCGCAGGCTCCAGGAACTCCGCCTCGACCTCGCCAAGGCCGGTGACGAGCTGTCCCAGCGGCTCGACCGCGCACCGACCGTCGGCGAACTCGCCGAGGAGCTCGACCTGAGCCGCGACGAGGTCGTCGAGGGCATGGCCGCCAGCAACGCGTACACCGCGAGCTCGCTGGACGCCCAGCCCGACGAGGACGACGGCGAGGGCGCGCTCGCCGACCGGATCGGCTACGAGGACCACGGCATCGAGGGCATCGAGTACGTCGAGTCCCTCAAGCCGATGATCGCCTCGCTGCCACCCCGCGACCGGCGCATCCTCTCCCTCCGCTTCGTCGCCGGCATGACCCAGTCGGAGATCGGCGAGGAGTTGGGCATCTCCCAGATGCACGTCTCCCGGCTGCTCTCCCGGACGCTGGGCAGGCTGCGCAAGGGGCTGACCCTGGAGGAGTGACCTGCGCGCTCCCCAAGTGACGTGTGGAAAGGGCCTGTTCTTCACCGGACGGGCCCTTCCGCGTTATTGACGGAACACCCGGAATGGGACACATTGAGCCCGGGGTTCAGGGGGGAATCGCATGGTTTCTGCGTACGCGGAACTGGAAGAGCGGATGCGTGACAGGCTCGGGGGCAGAGAGTGCCTCCATGTGCCGTCGTGCCGCTTCGGTCTCTATCTGGCGCTGCGCCACTGGTGCAGACCCGGCGGACGCGTGCTGATGTCCCCGGTCAACGACGACGTCATCTTCTTCGTGGTCCTCGCCGCAGGACTGCGCCCCGTCCAGGCGCCGCTCGACCCGCGCGACGGCTCGATCGACACGGCCGCCGTGCCTGATTCCGTATGGCGCGGGCTCTCCGCCGTCCTGACCACCAATCTGTACGGGAATCCCGACCCTGCGCCCGAACTGCGCGCCCGGTGCGACACGTTGGGGATCCCGCTCCTGGAGGACGCCGCCCACGCCATCGGCTCGGAGGTCGGCGGCCGGCCGGTCGGCACCTGGGGTGAGGCGTCGGTGTTCAGCCTCTCCAAGCACACCGGAGCCAAGACGGGCGGCTTCCTCGCCCTCGCGGACCCGACCCTGCGCGCGGAACTGACCGCCGCACGTGACGAGTTGCTGCACCCGTCCCGTACGACCGCCGAACTCGCCTACCTCGTACGGCCGTACGCCGAGGCGGCCGTCCGCGGACTTCGCCTGGTCAAGGCCGCGCACGCCACGCTCCGGCTGCTCGGGCGGCAGGAGCGCGAGGAGATCCGGATGCCGCTGCGGGCCGGCGAGTTGAAACAGGCCCTCGCCGCCGCGCCGGGGCTCGCACCCTTCCACTCCTGGGTCCGCGTCGACATGCACGACTACCGCCTCGGCCCGGGGCCCGGCCGGCTGCGCCGCACCGGACGGCTCCTGGACCGCCTCGACACCACCCTCGCCGCCCACCGGGCCGGTACGGAGCGTCTCCTTGCCTGCGAGTGGGGCGCGGGCACGGACCCGGGCACGGTCCAGCCGCTCTTCCGGGTCCCGCTGCTCGTCGAGGACCGGGACGCGGCCATCGCCGCGCTCGCCCGCCGCCGGATCGTCACCGGCTATCTCTACGACCCGCCGCTCGACACCTACGCGGGCGAGGTGTTCACCGACCCCTCCCCCGCCCCGGAGCCGGCCGCCTGGTTCGCCCGCCACGCCCTGCCGGTGGACCCGCGGCGGGCGGGGGAGGTGATCGAGGTGCTGCGCACGGCGGGCGTCCGGCCTGTACGGCCCCCGGCCGGCCCCCACGCACCGGACGACGCGCGGCCGTGGCGCGGCGACCGTGGCTGAGGCGGTCCGGCTGCACAAGCCGGATGAGGAGGAACGGGACCAGGGGCCGTCGGAGGCCGACGCGCCCGAGACCGGCTCCGGCGGGGACTCCATGTTCCGCAACGCGTACGCCCTCATGCTGTCCACGGGCGTCTCGGCGGCACTCGGGCTCGGCTTCTGGCTGGTCGCCGCCCGCTACTACACCGAGGAGGCCGTCGGGCAGGGCTCCGCCGCCATCGCCGCACAGCGGCTGCTCGCCTCGATCACCGCGACCACGATGATCGGCGCCGTCGTCCGCTATGTGCCCCGGGCCGGCCGGACCACCGGCCTCCTGGTCCGCAGGATCTATCTCGTCAGCTCGGTCGTCGTCGCGCTGGCCTGCGGGGCCTTCCTCCTCACCATCGACTGGTGGGGCCCCTCGTACGCGCCGCTGGGCACGCTCTCCGCCGGGCTCTTCTTCACGGCCTCCTGCGTCGGATGGGCGCTGCTCACCCTCCAGGACGGGGTCCTCACCGGACTCAGGCGCGCCTTCTGGGTGCCCGTCGGCAACGCCGGCTTCTCCATCGGCAAACTGCTGCTGCTCGTCGCCTTCGCCACGACCATGCCGGTCCTCGGCGTCTTCGTCTCCTGGTCGGCGGCGATCGCCCTCTCCGTCGTCCCGCTCGGCTGGCTCGTCTTCCGCCGGCTCATCCCCCGGCAGGCCCGAGCCGACCGCGACCGCGAGCCGCCCGCCATGCGCGAGATCGGCCGCTTCATGGCCGGGGACTCCGTCGGCGCGCTGTTCAGCCTCGCCATGATCAACCTGCTGCCGGTGATGGTCGCCGTCCGTTTCGACGCCGCCCACAACGCGTTCTTCTACACCGCGTACACCGTCGGCGGCACGATGGAGTTCATGGCCATCAACATGGCCTCCTCGCTCACCGCGCACGCCTCGCACAGCCCGGAGTCGCTCGCCGAGGGCGTCCGCGGCGCGCTGCGGCGCATGGCGCTGCTGCTCGTCCCCGTCGTCCTCGTGCTCGTCGTCTTCGCCCCGCAGATCCTCTCCCCGTTCGGCGCGGACTACGCCGACCACGGGACGATGGTGCTGCGGCTCCTCGCCGCCGCCGCGCTCCCCCGCGTCGCCGTCGAGCTGTACATCGGCGTACTGCGCGTCCAGGGGCGTACCGGCGCGCTCGCCGTCCTCCAGGGCGCGATGTGCGTCCTCGTCCTCGGCAGCGCGGCCCTGTTGCTCGGCCCGATCGGGATCTCCGGCGCCGGACTCGCCATGCTCGGGTCGATGACGCTGATGGCGGCGGCCTCCGCGCCCGGCCTGCGGTCCGCGCTGAAGGGTGGGCGCAAGGAGGTCGAGTACGGCACCAACTGGGCCCGGCGCGCCGCCGAACAGGGCGGCTACGCGGCGGAGTGGACGCGCGGGGGCGCTGCGGCGGACACCGTCACGCCGGCCTTCGGGCTGCCGGTGTACGTACCGCGTCCGGAGCGCGAGCCGGAGCGCGCTGCCGACCCCGGGGCATCGGGGGACGACGGGCCGGCGACCTGGCTGTGGCTGCTCCTCGGCCTTGCCACCGGCCTCTTCTGGATCCCGCTCGCCCGCGCGGGCGGCCTGGGCCTGGACCAGCTGTCCGGTACGCGGCTCATCAGCGCGCTGCCCCCGGTCACGCTCACGGCCGGCATCCTGCTGATCGTGCTGCACGTGGCCGTGGTGTCTCTGCGCCGGATCCGACCGCTGCTCGCCGCGACGATCCTGCTCGCCACCTTCCTCGCCCTGCACACCGCGCCGCCGCTGCTCGGCATCCACCCGGACCCGGCGACGGGTCCTGGCGCGGGTCTGGTCCCGGACCCCGCACTGCCGGTGCTGCCGATCGCGGCCCAGGGGCTGTGCCTGCTGCTCGTGGCGGTGCTGCTGCGGGTCCTCGGCACCGGGGGGCGGACCACGGTCTGCGCGGTCTGGGTGCTGGTCTGGGCGGGCTGGGCGGGCCAGCATGCCTTCGCGGCGGCCCCGCTGCCCGTCCTGCTGGGGCTGTGCGGGGCCACCATGGCGGCGGTCGCGGGACGCGGGCTCAGGCGCCGATGACCGCGAGCCGCACCGCCCCGGAGCCGACCGGGCCCCGGGGCTGCCGGTTCGGCTAGCCGGCCGCGGGGAACACGAAGAAGCCGGCGTCGGTGCTGACGTAGCCGTAGCCGGACTGCCTGGCGGAGAGCGGGACGTTGTCCTCGGGCAGGTCCTTCACGAGCACCTTCTTCGTGCGGGCGTCGACCGCCAGCACGGTGTCATCGCTCTCCTCCGTCGTGCCGTACAGCACAGCGCCGTTCGGGGAGAAGCGCAGCGGCGTCATCGCCTTCTCGCCCTCCTTCTGCGCCCAGACCTCCGTGCCGTCCGCGAGCTGCCACACGGTGGAGCCACGCTCGGTGGCCGCCGCCGCGAGCTGGTGGTCGGGGGAGAAGACCGACGAACCCTCGGTGTTGATCGTGTCGCCGGGGAAGTCCTCGTAGGCGTACCTCGTCGAGCCGCCGATCTGCTTGCCGCTCGCCAGGTCGTACGTCGCCGTGACCCATGTGTCGGTCAGGAAGGCACCGGCACCCCACGCGGTGAGGATCCGGCCGTCGCGGACGTCGAGGACGCGGATGCTGCCGCTGGTCCGCACGCCCTTGTCGTCGAGCTCCACGCCCTTGGGCGGGGTGACGTCCGCGCTGCTCCAGACCTTCTTGCCGGTGGCGAGGTCGGACATCACGAGCTCTTCCGGATCCGTCTCGTACGTGGATCCGTTGTTCACGTGGAAGGTGTACTTCCCGGTGATCAGCGGGGCGTGGCCCGAGCCGCCGTCGATGTCCTTGTTACGGGGGTCGAACGAGCAGCTCGCCTGGAGCCCGCCGCAGGTGACCTTGCGGGGTTGCCCGCCGCCGATCGGGGTGAGCTGGAGCGTCGCCTGGTCCGCCTGCTCGATCAGGTGGCCCTCGTGGACGTGGAAGGGGGTGTCGCCCTCGTGCTCGGCCTTGCCCAGCTCGGCGCCGTCGCTTCCGTAGACGGTGATCGTGGTGGTGGTGCCCTCCGCGCTCAGCCCGTCGGACTCCGTCGTGCTGCTGCTGCGGACCTCGAACGCCGGCACGCCGTCGCGCCAGGTCGTGGCGGCGACGCGCTCGGTCGTCACCTTGAGGGTCTTCCGTACGGCTCCGGTCTTCACATCGCGGAACTCCAGCTCGACGGGGCCCGGTTGATCGGTGGAGTGGAGGAGGCCCGTCGTGCCGTCGAGCGGGTCGTCCTTGGAGCCCCCGCCCGATGCGTACTCGCCCGCGCCGGTCTTGACGAAGAGGAAGGTGTCGCCGAGGTCGATGGCGTCGGCGCGCGGCAGGCTCCACGCCTGCTTGTCCGCCAGGCCGGGTATCGCGGGGCCGCTGTAGACCGGGCCGCCGGCCTTCGGGGCGTCCTTGGGCGCGTCCGAGGCGCCCTTCTCCGGCGCCTTGCCGGCTTCCGCGCCGTCGGAGGAGCCGCAGCCCGCGACGAGCCCGAGCGACAGGACGAGTCCTGCCGCCATCACTGTGTACTTGTTCATGTCCCCGTTGCTTTCCGCCTGTTACGCATGAATGGGGTGACGCGACGGATCGATCCGCGTGATCACCAGGCAGAAGCATAGGCTCCGCTAATGGCGTGGAACGCGCTGCCTGAAGTACGGATCAAGGCCCGCAGTCCTGTATCCCTCGAGCGCGGGGCCGGAGTTGACGGTGAGATCACAGCCGGGCCCCGGCACGGCCCGGTTCCAGTGGACGTACGCCCGGACCTTCGGCAGCTTCGGGACCACCTCGGGGATCTTCTCGTACCACTCGCGCTGACGCTCGGGCCGGCGCGGATCGGGTGCGGTCGCGAACTCCGACAGCATGACGGGCTTGTTCGCGGAGATGTTCTCGCGCAGCCACTCGTAGCTCGGCCGCTGACTGGCCTCGAAGTCGAGCCAGTCGGGCGACTTGTGGCACTGGTAGTAGTTGTACTGGTCCATGCCGATCCAGTCGACGTACGCGTCCCCGGGGTAGAGCGCCTTCATCTGCTCCTTGTGGTCGAGATAGCCGGAGACGGTCCAGACCCACACCACGTTGCGCACGCCCAGTCTCTCGAAGCGGTCGCGCAGATGGCGGTAGGCGGCGACGTACTCGGCCGGGGTCCCCGCGCCCTCCTTGATGCGGAAGTCGGTCTCCTGGTCGAAGGAGAAGAAGACCCGCTTGCCGTACGCCTTGATGCGCCGCGCCTGCGGGTCGATGATCGACTCGTCGTACATCCCGGAGGCGATGTTCTTCCAACCGAGCTGTTTCTCGCTCCAGTTGGCGTGGTGCTTCTCCTTCCAGACGGTGGACTCCCAGGCCAGCATCAGCAGCCGTTCCCGGCCCAGCTCCTGCTCGTCGGGGGTGAGGAGTTCGCCGTCGACCGGGTTCCCCGACATGTCGTGGTACGTGTAGACGAGGTCGAGCTTGCGCCCGATCTTCTTCTCGAAGGCGTATACGGGCCGGGTGAGCGAGCTGTCGCTGTCGTACGGGATGTAGGCGCCCCACCAGGCTCCGCAGGGCAGGACCAGGTCGGCGTCGGGGGTGCAGCGGTCGTCGCCGTCGGCCTTGGTGGCCCAGACGCCTATCCCGGCGGCGAGCGCGGCGACGGCGGCGAGGGCGATCGCGGTGTGGGCCCGTCGCTGCGGCTCGGCATGGCGTCCGCTCATCGCCCGCCACCGGGCTTTCGTTTGGCCCGGGCGCGGCTGCTCTCACGCTCGGCCGCGCCGCGCGTGGCGGCCGGCAGCGGCACGCCGGGCAGAGCGGCGACGACGGTCACGAAGGCCGCGAGGGCGACCAGGAACGCCGTCGTGGAGAACGCCTCGACCAGGAAGAGCGAGGTCGCGGCGAGCGTGGCGAGCGAAAGGCTGACGGGCGCGGCGAGCGCCAGCGCCTCGAGCCGGGCCCCCGGTCGCAGTCCGCCCGGCTGCGGGTGCAGCAGCGCGAGGCCGGGCGCGAGGGCCACGAAGGCGAGGACGGGGATCCAGCGCAGCGGGGAGCCGCCCGGCAGCGCGGTCGCACCGAGCGCGAGCCACCCGGAGGCCGCCAGGGCCACTCTGAGCTGGAGGTGGGCGTGGACCATGGCGTACTCCTGGTGCTCGGGTGCGGTCGGTCAGGAAGCGGTGGACGGCGGCCGGTACTCCAGGACGAGCCCGTGCTCGCTCTCCTCCACGACATGGAAGAGCGGGGAGCGCTTGAGGTCCTCGCGCAGGGTCCGGAAGCTGCCGGGCGGCAGATAGCCCTCGCCGATGACGGCCTTCTCCTGGGTCGGGGTGAGGACGACGAAAGCGGGGCGGCCCTCGGGGATGCCCCGGGCGAGATAACCGGCCGGGTCCTTCAGCATCTTCAGGTTCTCCGGCACTTCCTGCTCGGTGAAGAACCAGCGCTCGTAGTGGTCGTAGCGGTAGTAGGCGCCCGGGAAGGAGCCGGTGGTGGCGAGGATCAGCGCGCCGTCCGGCGCCCGGTCGTAGGCGCGCCGGGTGAGCGCGAGCTCGGCCGGCGGGGCGTAGTGCATCCCCTCCTTGCCGTAGTAGGAGGGGAGGAAGCCCGCCAGCAGGGCGATGACGGCGAGCGGCAGCGCCACGGCGGCGGTACGACGTGCGACCACGGCCTTCCTGCCGACGGCGCCCGCCGCCGGGACGAGGGCGGCGGCGGCGAAGAACGCGGTGCCGGGCAGCCCGAAGAGATAGACGCGGAAGAGCATTTCGCCGCCGTAGTCGTTGACGGCGAACATGGGCACGGGTGCGGCGGCGGCGAGCAGCAGCGGCAGGGCGCTGCGGACGAGTCTGCGGCGCAGCAGGACGGCCGTGCCGGCGAGTGCGGCGAGCGCGAGCACCATCAGGATGTTGGCGGTGCCGACCAGTTCGGGGCCGGGTCCGGTGGGCTCCCCCGCGTATCCGGCGCGGGAGTTGGAGAGCAGGTCTCCGGCCGAGTCCTTGAGGGTGCTCATGGTCTCCAGGAAGAGCACACGGCCCATGGTCAGGTCCCAGGCCAGCATGATGAGGCCGGTGACGACGAGCAGCCCGATGTTGCGGTAGCGGCGGGTGAGACAGAGCGCGAACAGGGTGGCGCAGAGCATCACCGGGGTGAGCTGGTGCGAGGCGTTGATGGTCGCGATGAGCGGGGCGATGATCAGGACGCAGATCGCGCGCTGCTTGAGCGTGGTGGGCGGCGGGACGGCGGCGGCGGCCGGGTCGAGCGTGGTGCGCTCGCGCAGCCGTCCCGCCGAGCCGGGCCGGACGAAGTGCCGGACGACGACGGCGAAGACGGTCAGATAGAGCAGATACGAGAAGCCCTGCGGGGAGAGGTAGTCCTGGCCGACCCAGTTGGCCAGCTGGAAGATCCACACCCCGGTCCACACCAGCCGCCAGTCGTCGCTGAAGGTGCGGTAGATCAGCAGCAGGACGGGGAGGGTGAGCAGGCCGAGGGCGACCGGTGCCCAGTTGATGAACGAGGCCGCCGAGTCCACGCCGAAGGCCCGTACGAGCGCCGCGTCGAGCGAGAAGAAGCCGGGCCACTGGTCGTACGCCGACATGCCGCCGGACAGCTCGCGCTGCGGATGCACCGTGCCCTCGACGAGCAGCCGACTGATCACGGCGTCGTGCTTGGACGCCCAGGCGTAGCGCACGGAGTCGTAGAGGACCGCCGGCGGCGCCTTGAGCGCCACGAGCATGGCGACGCTGTAGGTCGCCGGCCACCACGGCGCGGTCCCGGCCCGCCGGAGCGTGACCAGGAAGCCGCAGGTCAGGACGGAGAGACAGGCGTAGTACGCGAGCGGGAACCGGTCGAGGAGCCCGTAGTCGGCGATGTCGCGGAAGCCGATCCGGGGCAGCGCGTACAGCCAGAGCGCGGCGGCCACGAGCAGCGGCAGCACGCTGAAGACGGTCTGCGGGCCCGGGAGGGAGCGCGAACGGGCCGGCTCCGCATCGGGCCGGCGGGCGTCGGGAGGCGACGGCACGCTGCTTCCGGCGGCCGGTGCGGACACACGTTGCTGCACGGTGACACTCCCCCCACGAACCCCACGAACTGTCCCCTTCAGCGAAGTATAGGAACGGACTTCGCCTTTGTACGCGTATTCAACTCCCTTGCCACATAAGGGAATTGACGATCACAATCAGCCCGCGAAATCCGGTCCCCTGAGCAGCGCGCGGGCCCTGCGGTACATCCGCCAGCCCACCGTCGGCAGCGAGTCCGGATAGGGCGCCGCCTTGGCTCCGCGCCCCTCCATCCAGTTCTCGATGTCGGCGACGGTGTGGCCGCGGCGCAGGATCAGCCGGGCTATCCGGTACCGCTCGTCGGACTCCGAGCTGAGGGCATGCCGCACGGCGACGGCCGAGACGTATCCGGCGGCGACGGCGGCACGGCGCACGGCCGGGCTGTTGTAACCGTGCGGGTAGGCCAGATGGCGGACCTCGTGCCCGAGCACGTCCTCCAGGACGGCCTTGGACTCGCGCAGCTCGCGCCGGAGGTCCCCCGGCCCCAGGGTGTCGAGCTGCGGGTGCGTGACCGTGTGGCCGCCGACCTCCATCCCGTACTCCTCAAGGCGCGGTGCCTGGGCCAGCGTCATCATCGGCGCGGGCGGCAGCAGACACGCCCGGCCCGGGGTGATCGCCCCGGTGGTCAGATACGCGGTGGCGGGCAGGTCACGGGCGGCGAGCGCCTCGGCGGTCGGTCCCGGCAGATCGGCGAAGCCGTCGTCGAAGGTGAGGACGACGGGCCGGGGCGGCAGCGGGGCGCGGCGGGCGAAGTGGTCGGCGAGCGTTCCGACGGTGACGGGGGTGCGTCCGCTGGCGACGATCGCGTCGAGCTGCGCCCCGAACTCCTGCGGTGTGACGGTGAATTCGGCGATCCACGCGGGCGGGTCGTCCATGACCGCGTGGTAGAGCAGGACGGGGATCCGGGTGTGGGCGGGCGCGCTCATCTCGCGCCTCGCATCCGGAGACGGGCCTTGGCATAGCCGATCGGTCCGTAGATCATTCCGCGTCGCTCCAGTCGGGAGAGGCTGCGAGGCCAGGGATGGGTGGGGACGCCGTGCTCGCCGGGGACGGCGTGCTCCCCCGGGACTCCGTGTTCCCCGGGGACGGCGTGGGCGTCGGCGACTTCTCGGTGGGCGGTCATGTTCTTCGCGTACACCAGCCCGCGGGGCAGCCGGGCGAGGAGCGCGGGCAGCAGCGACGGCCTGCGTACGAGGGTGGCGGTGAGGTACGCGGTGAGGCCGGCGCCGTAGCCGTACGCCTGGTTCCGCAGGTCCTGCCAGGTCTCGCGGTGGTGGTGCCACACCAGGGCCTCGGCGGTGTAGCGGAGCCGGAACCCGGCAGCGAGGACGGCGACGAAGGCGTACAGGTCGTCCCCGCCACGGGCGGCCGTGCCAGTGCCGGTGGCCGGGTCGAAGCCGCCGACGGCCTCCAGTGCCCGGGCCCGGAAGGCCATGTTGGCGCCGGAGCCGAAGCTGCCCGCGGTGAACGGGAAGAGCGGCTCGTCGGCGGGCGGGCGCAGCGGGTCGTACAGCCGGGGCGCGAAGCCCTTGGCGAAGCCGCCGTGGGATTCGAGGAGGATCTGGGCCGGGGTGCGCAGCCTGGCGGGCAGGATGAGGCCGGTGACGCAGCCGAGTCGCGGGTCGGCCGCGAAGGGCGCGGTCAGGGCGGTCAGCCAGTGCGGATCGGCGACGACGTCGTCGTCGGTGAAGGCGACGATCTCCCCGCGGGCGTGGGCGAGGCCGGTGTTGTGGGCGACGGCGAGTCCGGGCGTGTCCTCGCGGACGTACCGGACGCGGTCGGCGTACTTCCGGGTGACGAGCTCCTCGGTCTCCCGGGTGGTGGGCGCGTTGTCCACGACGAGGAGCTCGTGGTCGGGATGGTCCTGGTCGAGGAGGGAGTCGAGGGCACGGGCGAGCCGGTCGGCGCGCTCGCGGGTGGCGACGACGACGGTGGTGCGCGGCGGTACGGCTCCGGGCGCTTCGGGCTCTCTCGGTTCGTCCTCGTGGCGGGCGAGCCGGGGCCGGGCGAGCGCGGCCAGCACCTCGGCGGCGTCGGCGCCTTCGGGCACGTGCCCGAGCACGGTGGCGGCGGGCCGGCCGCGGAGCCGCACGAGCGCGTAGACGTCACCGGCGACGGCGGGCGGGCCGCCGGGGGCGGGCCGGAAGGAGAGGACGGGGCCGTCGGGCGAGCCGAGATCGAGGTCGGCGACGGAGAGGGCCTGCATGCGGTTCATTCCTGTTCCCCCGCGGAGATGGGCGGACGGCTCGACGGAGCGGTGTGGGCCTGCTCGGCGGCCTACGGCCGCCGGCTATCCACCGGGCCGCAGACGGGCGAGCCGGTTGAGGGTGCGACGGCCCCGCGCGGCGAGCGCCGGCCGGTTCCGTACGAAGCTGTGGGCGCGGCGGGACGGCTCGCGGGAGAGCCAGTAGAGCCCGGCGCGCACCCCCGTGCGGACCACCGACCCTTCGTACACGGTCAGTTCGCCGGTCTTCAGGGCGTCCTTGTACTCGGCGGCTCCCCGGCCGAGGTCGAGCATCCCGATCCCGGCCGCCGCGGCGGCCTCCGCCATCCGCAGATGCAGGATCAGCCCCGGCGAGTACTTGGCGAACTCGGGGTCGTAGGAGGGGAACCAGCAGGAGAGCACCGTGCGGGACCGCAGCCCGAAGTGCGCGGCGACGGCCCGGTCGCCGGCGTACAGCACGGACAGGACACCGGAGCAGTCGGGCGTGCGCAGCTCGTGCAGCCGCCGGACCAACGTGTTGATCCACTCCTTGGCGAAGCGGTCGCGGCGGCCGGTCCTGCGGTACTGGGCGGACTTCCACTCCATGAGGGTGCGCAGGGCCTCCGGGTCGCGCTCGTCGAAGACGAACCGGGTGGCGCCCGCCTGCCGTCCGAGCCTGCGCTCCTTGGCGAGCGTGGTCTTGAGGAACTTCGGCGACTGGGCGCGCAGCACGGCCTCGTACGCGGCGTAGCCCTCTCCGACGTCGATGACGGGCGAGGCGAGCGCCTCGGCGGCGGCCCCCTCGAACGTCGGCTGCGCGGCCTCCAGATTGTCGAACTCCCAGGCGGAGAGACCGCAGACGCGCAGCAGCGCGCGGGCCGACGGCCTCAGGCCGGGCCGCAGGACGGCACCCTGACAGTCGGACACTCCGAGCCCGATGGCCCGGCCATGCCCGAACGGCCCTTTCTCGTACGGGAAGAAGCCGACGGGCTCGCCGTCCTCCCACCACACGGCCACCCGCGCCCGGGGCCGCACGGCGGCGACGGCCCGGGTGAACTCCGGCCCCATGAAGGGATTGTCGGGCGCCCCGGACTTCCCCCGCAGCTCACGCCACGCATCGGTCTCGCGTGCGGTCAGCTCCCCCGGTGTCACGATCTTCAGACTGGCGGCGGCCTGCGTACGAGATCGCATGCGGCCGGCCTGCGTGCGGACAGCACTTTTACGGACAGCGCTCAACTCTCCGACCCCCCGGTCTTCCCCCCTGAGTCCTGCCGGTACAGGACGGTACCGGTCGAAAACCCTCCGGGACAGGGCTACTCGACCTTTCTGTGACCGATCCGTGAAGGAGTGTGCAGGAGGGTAATTGGTGGTGATCAAGAGACCAATGGGGCATGTCGGCGGAGGGCTTGAGAGGTCTCCGGGGCGAGACTCCGCGTCACCCGGGCAACGCTAGGGTGCGTGCATGCTGATAGGTACGGGACGGTCGGCGGACGTGTTCGCGCTGGACGACGACTGGGTGCTGCGCCGCTACCGGGACGGTGCGGACGCGGCGCACGAGGCCGCGACCATGGAGCACCTGGCCTGCCACGGCTACCCGGTGCCGCGGGTCCGTTCGGTATCGGGCCCGGAGCTCGTCATGCGCCGGCTGACCGGCCCTTCGCTGCTGGACGCCCTGCTCGCGGGCACGGTCACGCCCGAGTCGGCGGCGACGGTCCTGGCCGGCCTTCTGCACCGCCTCCATGCCGTTCCGTCCCCGGCGCCGGCCCCGCTGCTCCACCTCGACCTGCACCCGGGCAACGTGATGCTGACGCCCGAGGGTCCGTTCGTGATCGACTGGTGCACGGCGGAGGCGGGCGATCCGGCGCTGGACTGGGCGATGTCGGCCCTCATCCTCGCGGAGGTCGCGGTGACCCCGGTCCCGTACGCCGACGGCGCGCGGGCGGGCCTGGCGACCTTGGTGTCCCTCGCGGACGCGGGCCCCCTGCCGCTGGCGGGGGCCCGGGAGCGCCGGGCGCTGGACCCGCACCTGGACGAGGCCGAACGCGCTCGCCTGGACGAGGCGGTGGCGCTGGTGGCGGCGCTGGAGGTCAGTCCAGCGTCTGGATGACCTCGCTGCGGGTGGAGGTGTGCACGACTCGGGCGCGCGCGCCGTTGACGAGGGGCAGGTACGGCGCGATGTGGCCGCACTCGACGTCGGCGATGATCGGCACGCCCAGGGAGCCGAGGGCGTCCATGACCGCTTCGTGCTGGGTGAGCGAGGGGGCGTCGGGCGCGGACGTCCGGCCGACGAGAACGGCGTTCGCGCGGTCGAAGAAGCCGGCCAGCCGCATCCCGTGCAGGTACCGGCAGATGCTGAGGGCTTCGTCGCCGCACGCCTCGACGTAGACGATGAGCCCTTCCGGGGCGTGCTCGCGGGCGAAGGCCGAGACGTCGAGATACGGCGTACCGGCGGCGTTGCACACGGTCTCGATGCAGCCCCCGATCAGACGCCCCTCGACGTCCACCTCACCGGTGCCGTCCAGGCGGGTCCAGCGGCCGGGCGTATCGAGGGCGAACTCGCTCGTCTCGGGGTGCAGTTGCCAGTCGTCCCAACCGGAGGAGCGGTGCCGGCCGGGCGGAGTCTGCGTGAACGGCCGCCCCTGCGGAGCGGCGACGATGTCGAGCCACGAGAGCAGCCCTTCGGGCGCCCGGTACGGGGTGTCCATGAGGTTGTTGCCGTGCAGGGTCGCCACCCCGGTGAGGAGGGTCAGCGGCGTCATGAGGGTCGACATGTCCGAGTACCCGACGAGCCAGGTCGGCTCGGCGTCGCGCAGCCGCCGCCAGTCGAGCAGAGGCAGCAGATCGATCGCGGTCTCCCCGCCCCACGGCGGCACGACGGCCCTGATGCCGGGATCGGTCAGCATCTCCGTCAACTCGCCCGCCCGCTGGGCGGCCGGCGCGCTCACATGCCCGGCACCGTCCATGCAGGCCCCGACGACGACCTCGTACCCCCGCGCCTCCACATGCCGGATCGCCACGTCGAGACGGGCACGCAGATCCTTCGGGACACCACTCGAAGGAGAGGTGACACCGATACGGTCACCGGGACGGAGAGGGCGGGGGTATCGAACGGACATGCGCGGGATTCTGGCACGGTCGGCCCCGGCGGCTCGACGGATTTCCGCCGGGCGCCGCCCGGCCCGGGCGGATCAGATCGCGCGGGCTCCCCGGCGCCAGACCTCGGCCACCAGGGGGACGCCCGGGCGGTAGGCCAGGTGGACGTGGGACGGGGCGTCCAGGATCGTCAGGTCGGCGGTGGCGCCCGGGGAGAGACGGCCGATGTCCGTGCGGCGGAGGGCCGTCGCGCCGCCTGCCGTGGCCGACCAGACCGCTTCGTCCGGGGTCATGCCCATGTCCCGTACCGCGAGCGCGATGCAGAACGGCACCGACGAGGTGAAGGACGAGCCCGGGTTGCAGTCCGTCGACAGGGCCACCGTCACGCCCGCGTCCAGGAGGCGGCGGGCGTTCGGCCACTCGGCGCGGGTGGAGAACTCCGCGCCGGGGAGGAGCGTGGCGACCGTGTTGCCCGAGGCCAGGGCGTCCACGTCCTCGTCCGTCAGATGCGTGCAGTGGTCGGCGCTCGCCGCGTCCAGTTCCACCGCGAGCTGGACGCCCGGGCCGTACGAGAGCTGGTTCGCATGCACCCGCGGGTGCAGGCCCTTCGCCATGCCGGCCGTGAGGATCGCCCGCGCCTGGTCCCCGTCGAAGGCGCCCTTCTCGCAGAAGACGTCCACCCAACGGGCGTACGGCGCACAGGCGTCGAGCATCTCGCCGGTCACCAGGGCCACGTACCCGGCCGGGTCGTCGGCGTAGTCCGGGGAGACGATGTGGGCCCCCAGGTAGGTGACCTCGTCCGTGTGCGCGGCCGCGATGCGCAGCGCACGGGCCTCGTCCTCGACCGTGAGGCCGTAGCCCGACTTGGTCTCGAAGGTGGTCGTGCCCTGGGTGAGGGCCTCGCGCATGTAGCGGGCGACGTTCGCCGACAGGGCCTCGTCGGTGGCCGCGCGCGTCGCCGCCACCGTCGTGCGGATGCCGCCCGCCGCGTACGCCTGACCGGACATCCGCGCGTTGAACTCCGCCGTGCGGTCGCCCGCGAAGACGAGGTGCGAGTGGGAGTCCACGAAGCCGGGGATCACCGCCCGTCCCCCGGCGTCGACCCGGTTGTCAGTGGCCGGTGCTTTGCTGGATTCACCGACCCAGACCACGCGGTCGCCGTCCATGACGACGGCCGCGTCCTGGATCAGGCCGAGAGGGGTTCCATCACCGAGAGAGGGGTCGTTGGTGACCAGACTGGCGATGTTGACGATGGCGGTGGCCGCCGTGGCCACGGCGCTGTTCGCGCTCGTGGGGGCGGAGCTCGCCGCTGTGTTGTTCGTCGCCGCGGGGCCCGTGTTCATGGTGAGAGGTGTCTCCTTCAGCCGCTTCAGCCGCGCAGTGCGGCGATCGATTCCGCGAGGGCACGGGGCACGTCCGGCACGGACTGGTGGACCCCGTCCCGTACGACATGGCGGCCGCCCACGACCGTGTGCCGCACGTCCGCGGCCGACGCTGCGAATACCGCCGTCTCGGCTGCCAGACGCGGCACCGGTCCCGCTGTCCTGACCGAGTCCAGGGCGATCGTCGTGAAGTCGGCCAGCGCTCCGGACTCCAGGGTGCCCGCCTCGCCCCAGCCCAGCGACGCGTGACCGTCGGCGGTCGCGGCCCGCAGCAGGGCCGCAGCCGTCCAGTGGCCGCGCGTGCGGGAGCGGAGGCGCTCGTTCAGCTCCATCGCCCGGGCCTCCTCCAGGAGGTCGATCACGGCGTGGCTGTCGCTGCCCAGCGAGAGCGGGGAGCCCGCGCGCTGGAGGGCGACGGCCGGGCCGATGCCGTCGGCGAGGTCGCGTTCGGTGGTCGGGCACATGCAGGTGCCGGTCGTGGAGGAGCCGATGAGCTCGATGTCCGCGTCCGTGAGGTGGGTGTTGTGGACACCGGTCGTCAGCGGGCCGAGCACCCCGTGGTCCGCGAGGAGCTGCGTGGGCGTGCGGCCGTGGGCCGCGAGGCAGGCGTCGTTCTCGGCCGTCTGCTCCGAGAGGTGGACGTGCAGCGGAGCGCCCCGCTCGCGCGCCCAGTCCGCCACGGTCGACAGCTGATCGGCCGGGACCGCCCGTACGGAGTGGATCGCCGCCCCGATCCGGACGCCGTCCCCGCCCTCGCGCTCCTTGAGCAGCGAGACGCGCTCCGCCCAGGCGTCGGCCGTGCCGTCGGAGAAGCGGAGCTGGTGCTGGTCGGGCGCGGCGCCGAAGCCTGCGGAAAGGTAGGCCGTGTCGAGGAGGGTGATCCGGATGCCGGCCTCGGCCGCTGCCTCGATCAGCGCCTCGCCCATCGCGTTGGGGTCGGCGTAGGGGGTGCCGCCCGGCGCGTGGTGCAGGTAGTGGAACTCGCCGACCGCGGTGATCCCGGCGAGCGCCATCTCGGCGTACACCGCACGCGCGAGGGCGTGGTACGTCTCCGGGGTCAGCCGGGACGCCACCTGGTACATCACCTCGCGCCACGTCCAGAACGTGCCGGAGCCGACCTGGACCGTGGAGCGCAGGGCACGGTGGAAGGCGTGCGAGTGGGCGTTGGCGAGCCCGGGGATCGTCAGTCCGCGCAGGACGACGGCGCCGGGGGGCGGGGTCTCCAGGCCCGTGGTCACGGCCGTGATGCGACCGTCGGTCACGGCGAGCGCCACGCCCGGCTCGACGTTCGTGTCGAGCCAGGCGTACTCCAGCCAGTACGTCACCTGCACGCGAGCCCCTCCAGTACGTCGGCGAGTGCGAGGACCCCGGCGACACAGTCGTCCTCGGCCGCGAACTCGGCCGGGGAGTGCGAGACGCCCGTGGGGTTCCGTACGAACAGCATGGCGGTCGGGATCGATTCGGACAAAATACCCGCGTCGTGTCCGGCACCCGTACCGAGGACCGGGGTCTTCTCCCCGAGGACGGAGGCGATCTCGTCCCGCAGCGCGTGGGCGAACTCCACGACGGGCGTGAAGGACTCCCGGACGACCGTGAGGTCGATGCCGTGCCGGTCGGCGTAGTCGCGGGCGGCGGTCTCGACGCCCGCGATGACCGTGTCCAGGGCGCCCTGGTCGGCAGCGCGCGCGTCGAGCCAGCCGCGGACGAGGGAGGGGATGGCGTTGACGCCGTTCGGCTCGACCGCGATCTTGCCGAAGGTGGCGACGGCGCCCGCGAGTTCCGCCTCACGGCGGGCGGCGAGGACGGTCTCGGCGTAGGTGAGCATCGGGTCGCGGCGGTCGACGAGCCGGGTGGTGCCCGCGTGGTTGGCCTCGCCGGCGAAGTCGTACCGCCAGCGGCCGTGCGGCCAGATCGCGGAGGCGATGCCGACGGCGTCGCCGCTCAGGTCCAGCGCGCGGCCCTGTTCGACGTGGAGCTCGACGAAGGCGCCGATGCGGGCGAGCCGCTCCGGGTCCGGGCCGATGGCTTCGGGGTCGTACCCCGCCGCCTCCATCGCCTGCGGGAGGCTGATGCCGTCGGCGTCGCGGAGCTCGTACGCCTGCTCCTTCGTCAGCCGGCCGGCGGTGAGGCGGGAGCCGACGCAGGCGAGTCCGAAGCGGGCACCCTCCTCGTCACCGAAGTTGGTGATCGCGAGGGGTCGCTCGAACACGACGCCACGGGAGCGCAGTTCGTCGAGCGCGGCGAAGGCGGAGACCACGCCGAGCGGGCCGTCGAAGGCTCCGCCGTCGGGTACGGAGTCCAGGTGCGAGCCGGTGACGACCGCGTCCCCGGCCGCCGGGTCGCCGAGCCAGGCCCACTGGTTGCCGTTGCGGTCGACCTCGTAGTTCAGCCGACGGGCCTCGGCCTGCATCTGGAACCAGAGCCGGCAGTCGGCGTCGGCGGCGGTCCAGGCGTAGCGGCGGTAGCCGCCGGAGGCGGCGCTGCGGCCGATGGGCCGCAGCGACCGCCACATGGCGTGGAAGCTCGCGCTCACGCGTCGTCGCCCTCGCGCATCGGGACGCGGACGCCCTTCTCGTCCGCGACGCGCTCCGCGATGTCGTAACCCGCGTCGACGTGGCGGATGACGCCCATGCCCGGGTCGTTCGTCAGCACGCGGCGGATCTTCTCGCCGGCGAGCTTCGTGCCGTCCGCCACGGAGACCTGGCCCGCGTGGATGGAGCGGCCCATGCCGACGCCGCCGCCGTGGTGGATGGAGACCCAGGACGCGCCGGAGGCGACGTTCACCATGGCGTTCAGGAGCGGCCAGTCCGCGATGGCGTCGGAGCCGTCGAGCATCGCCTCGGTCTCGCGGTACGGGGAGGCCACCGAGCCGCAGTCGAGGTGGTCGCGGCCGATCGCGAGGGGCGCGGCGAGGGTGCCGTTGCCGACCATGTCGTTGAACATGTCGCCCGCCTTGTCGCGCTCGCCCTGGCCGAGCCAGCAGATACGGGCGGGCAGGCCCTGGAAGTGGACGCGCTCGCCGGCCATCTTGATCCAGCGGTGGAGGGACTCGTTCTCCGGGAAGAGCTCCAGGATCGCCTTGTCCGTCTTGTGGATGTCCGAGGCCTCGCCGGAGAGTGCGGCCCAGCGGAACGGGCCCTTGCCCTCGCAGAACAGCGGACGGATGTACGCCGGTACGAAGCCGGGGAAGGCGAACGCGCGGTCGTAGCCGGCCAGCTGGGCCTCGCCGCGGATGGAGTTGCCGTAGTCGAAGACCTCGGCGCCGGCGTCCATGAAGCCGACCATGGCCTCGACGTGCTTCGCCATCGACTCGCGAGCGCGCGTGGTGAAGCCGGCCGGGTCCTTGGCGGCGGCGTCGGCCATGTCCTCGAAGGCCACGCCGACCGGGAGGTAGGACAGCGGGTCGTGGGCCGAGGTCTGGTCGGTGACGATGTCGATCGGGGCGCCCTCGGCGAGCATCTGCGGCAGCAGCTCCGCCGCGTTGCCGAGCAGGCCGATGGAGAGGGGGCGGCGGGCGTCCCGGGCCTCGGTCGCGAGCTGCAGGGCGTGGGCCGGGTTGTCGGCCTTCACGTCGAGGTAGCGGTGCTCGATGCGGCGCTCGATGGCGCGCGGGTCGACGTCGATACAGATCGCGACGCCGTCGTTCATCGTCACGGCGAGCGGCTGGGCGCCGCCCATGCCGCCGAGGCCGGCGGTCAGGGTGATCGTGCCGGCCAGGGTGCCGTTGAACTTCTTCGCGGCGACGGCGGCGAAGGTCTCGTAGGTGCCCTGGAGGATGCCCTGGGTGCCGATGTAGATCCAGGAGCCGGCCGTCATCTGGCCGTACATGGTCAGGCCCAGCTGCTCCAGGCGCCGGAACTCCTCCCAGTTCGCCCAGTCGCCGACCAGGTTGGAGTTGGCGATGAGGACGCGCGGGGCCCACTCGTGGGTCTGCATGACGCCGACCGGGCGGCCGGACTGGACGAGCATCGTCTCGTCCTGCTTGAGGGTGCGCAGCGTGCGCACCATCGCGTCGAAGGAGCGCCAGTCGCGGGCGGCCTTCCCGGTGCCGCCGTAGACGACGAGCTTGTCGGGGTGCTCGGCGACCTCGGGGTCCAGGTTGTTCTGCAGCATCCGGAGGGCGGCCTCCTGCTGCCACCCCAGGGCACTCAGTTCCGTACCGCGCGGGGCCCGTACGGGGCGGGGTCCTGACATGGGGCAGCCTCCTCCGATGTGAATCAGTTATTCACATCCTGGACTGCTGAATACTTGTAGTCAACAGCTGCGGCGCCACCCGTCCCGGTGGTCCCATGGACACATGGCTTCCCACCGTCGCGATCAGGCCGTCCGAGCCGCCGTCGAACAAGGCCTCCTCTCCCCCGCCGAACCCGTCGTCGCCCTCCTCGACACCGCAGGAGTCCGTGCCTCGGCCGCCGCCCTCGTCTCCGCCTTCGCCGCCGTCACCGACGCGCCCGTCCTGCACGCCTTCGCCGTGAAGGCGTGCCCGCTCGTGCCCGTCCTGCGCCTGCTCTACGACTGCGGCCTCGGGGTCGAGGTCGCGAGCCCCGGCGAGCTGGCCCTCGCCCGCGCGGCCGGCGTCCCGCCCTCCCGCACGGTGCTCGACTCGCCCGCCAAGACGCCCGCCGAGCTGCGCCAGGCGCTGGCCCTGGGGATCGCCGTCAACGCGGACAACCTCCAGGAACTGGCCAGGATCAACGCGCTCATCGCCTCCGCGCCGACCGCCTCGCCCATCGGAATCCGAGTGAACCCGCAGGTCGGATCCGGTTCGATCGGGGCGCTCTCGACCGCGACCGCCACCTCCAAGTTCGGGGTCGCCCTCCGGGACGAGGGGGCGCGGGAGGCCGTCGTCCAGACGTACCTCGACCGGCCCTGGCTGACCCGGCTGCACACCCACAGCGGATCGCAGGGTGTCCCGCTCTCCCTGATGGCGGAGGGCGTCGCCGCCGTGTACGCCCTGGCCGAGGAGATCAACGCCAAGGCCGGACGGCAGCAGATCGACACCGTCGACATCGGCGGCGGCCTGCCGGTGAACTTCTCCTCCGACGAGGAGACGCCGACCTACGCGGAGTACGCCGAGCTGCTCGCCGCGACCGCCCCCGGCCTGCTCGACGGGCGCTACGGGCTCGTCACCGAGTTCGGGCGCTCGCTGCTCGCCAAGCACGGCACGGTCCTGGCCCGCGTCGAGTACACCAAGACCTCGGGCGGCCGCCCCATCGCCGTCACCCACGCGGGGGTCCAGCTGGCCACCCGTACCGTCTACGACCCCGCCTCGTGGCCGCTGCGCGTCCTCGCGTACGACTCCGAGGGCAGGCCCGGCGACGGGGAGGAGACCGTCCAGGACGTGGCCGGACCCGCCTGCTTCGCCGGCGACCTGCTGGCCACCGCCCGCCCGCTGCCCCTGCTGCGGCCGGACGACATCGTCGCCGTGCCGGACACCGGCGCGTACTACTTCGCCCACCACTACGCGTACAACAGCCTGCCCCGGCCCGCCGTGCACGGCTTCACCGTCGCGGACGACGAGGGAACGGTGTCGTTCGCGACCGTGCGCGCGGCACAGACGCTCGACGAGATCGTCGCCGAGGCGGGCGGGGACCGGCCGGACGCCCTGCTGCCGTAGCACTGCGGGCGCTTGTCGGAACCCGGTGGTTCGATGGATCCATGGCTACCAAGAGCGTCGTCGTCGAACGCCGGATCGCGGCCACTCCCGGGCCCGTCTGGGAGGCACTGACGGACCTGAAGGACCTGGAGCGGGTCCTGAGCGGGGTGGAGCGGGTCGAGGTGCTGACGGAGGGCGCCTTCGGCGTGGGCACCCGCTGGCGCGAGACCCGGCGGATGATGGGCAAGGAGGCCACGGAGGAGATGACCGTGACCGAGGCCGTGCCGCCGGACCGCTATGTGACGGTGGCCGACTCGCACGGAATGCACTACGTCTCGGAGATCGCGCTGCGGCCGGACGGGACGAGTGCGACGACGGTACGGATGACGTTCTCGGCGAGCCCCGCCGAGGGCAGCCGCATGGGGTTCCTCGCCAAGCTGCTGAGCGGCCTCGGCTCCAAGGCGGTGAGCCGGGCGCTCGCGAAGGACCTGGACGACGTGGCGGCATCGGTGGAGCGCCGCCACTGACGCGGGCCCGCCGACCCCGTCCGCCACTGACGAGGGCCCCCACCCCGGTCAGCCGCTTGAGCTCGCCCGTCGCCCCGGTCAGCCGCTGACGTTCGTCCGCCGCTGACGCGCACGTCCGGGCCGATGTGCCTTTCGCCATCGGGATCGGGCCGCGGGTGCTCGACAAGGTCGTCCTGCGCATGCGCGGAGAGGACCGACCCGGACAGGAAGCGGCACTCGGAGGGCGAATTCAAGCAAGCCCACGGCATGTTCCGATGGAAAATGCCAGAACTCCTGCCCCCGACCGGAACGTTGAGTAGCGTCTCCGTCACTGCCGTACACCCGCACGCCGCATCGGGAGGGGAATCCGCGTGCCCGGAATCGACGAGTGCCTGCTGGAGGCCATGAGCCTGCCGGGCGCACGCGGGGCCTGGCTGGTCGACTGGACCAGCGGACTCGCCCTCGGCACGGCGGGCGACTCGCCGGTCGGCGACCATGAGACGACCGCGGCGGAGGCAGCCGAACTGGCGCGTGCGGCAGCGGAGTACGACTCCTTCGCCAACGACCCCCTGCACGACGAAACGTTACCCAAAGGACCGCCCGTAGAGGACCTGATCGTCACCGCTCGCGGCGGCTATCACGTCCTCCGGTTCGTCGAGACGGCCTTCGACAGCAGTGTCTTCCTGCATCTGTGGATCGACCGCGACGCCGGAAACCTCGCCATGGCCCGTATCCGGCTACGCGACCTCGCCGAAAGGCTGGTCCTCGGATGACCGTCTCACCGATGCTCACCCGCCTCGCCGCCGAACGCGCCACCGGCGCCCTGCTGCGCGACCACGGCACCCTCTACCTCGTCGACGGCCGCGTCGTGCACGCCGAGAGCCCCGCCGCGCCCGGCCTCGACGTCCTGCTGACGGCCGGCGGACGACTGCCCCGCGAAGGCTGGGACGAGGCCGTCAACCGCGCCGGGGCGCGCCGCGAGGTCGGCCGGTTTCTGGTCGACAGCGGCCGACTGCACGACGGAGAGCTCCAGATATGCCACCTCGGAGCCGTCTTCGACGCGGCGTTCTTCGCGCTCGCCCCCGCCAGCGGCCCCACCCGCTTCCGCTACGGCGTCGCCCACTGGTTCGGCCCGGTGCGGCCCGTCTCCACCGAGGCCGTCGAGCGCGAGACCGTGCGCCGCCGTGAACTGCTGGACAGCGTCTGGCCGTACGGGGCCGTGGACACCGCCCCGGTCGTGCCCCGCGCCCCCTCCCCCGGGCAGACGGTGGGCCTGCGCCAGCGGGCCCTGCTGGCCGCCGCCGACGGGACCCGCACCCCCGCGGACATCGCCCGGCTGCTCGGCCGCCCGGCCTTCCACACACTGCTCGACATCCGCCGCCTCGCGGCCGCCGGCCTCGTCGAGACCCCGCTCGAATCCTTACCGGCCGCCCAGCCCGCCGTACCCGCCTGGGTCGGCGAGGTCGCGGTGGATCCGGACATCGCCCTGCTGCGCCGGCTCCGTGACGCCCTGGAGGCAAGCCTGTGATGAGGCGTGCCCTGCGCATGCGCGCCGAGAGGAGACAACTGATGTCGGCAGAGGCCGAGGTGCTCGGCGAGCTGAGACGGCTGCGGGCCCGATTGCCCCAGCTCACCGGGGCGCTCGCGGCGAGCGCGGACGGCCTGATCCTGGCCCAGGACACGGTCGACAACGAGGCCGAGGCGGTGGCCGCGCTCACGGCGGCCGCGCTCGGCGTCGGACAGCGGCTGACCGAATCCACGGGCCAGGGCGGCTTCCGCGAGCTGCTGGTGCGCGGCGAGAACGGCTATGTCGCCACGTACGCGGCCGGCGGCTCCGCCGTCCTCACCCTGCTCGCCGAGCCCCGGATCAACGTGGGGCGGCTCCATCTGGAGGCGCGGCGGTCGAGTGCCCGGATAGGCGAGCTGGTCGACGAGGCCCTGGAACGCAGAGACCTGAACTGATCCCAACCACAGATGCGAAAAGGAAGTGCGACACCCATGGCGAACACCGAGACCTCCCTGAAGGACACCATGACCATCGAGGGCGCCATCGGCGCCGCGCTGGTCGACTACACCAGCGGCATGGCCCTCGGCACGATCGGCAGTAGTAAGGAGCTGGACCTCAATGTGGCCGCAGCGGGCAACACGGACGTGGTCCGCGCCAAGGTCAGGACGATGGAGATGCTCGGCCTCAAGGACGATATCGAGGACATCCTGATCACGCTCGGCGGCCAGTACCACCTGCTCCGGCTGCTCAAGGGGCGCGGCACCAACGGTCTGTTCCTGTACCTGGCGTTGGACAAGGCTCGCGCCAACCTGGCGATGGCCCGCCACCAGCTGAAGCGGATCGAGGCCGAGCTGGAGGTCTGATCCCCGGCGCCGGGAGCGGTCCGGCCCCTACTCCACGAACAGTCCCCGCTCCGCCGCCTTCGCGTCGAACTCCTCCAGACGCGCCTGGGCGTCCGGCAGCTCGTCCGCCATCGCCTCCAGGAGTACCCGGCCGAGCAGCATCGGGGCGCAGGCCGTGTCGAAGGCGAGCCCGGTGCCGACGGCGGCGGGAATGAGCAGGTCGCTGTGGGCGGCGACGGGCGCGAACGCCGATTCGGCGACCGTCACGACGGTCAGTCCGGCCGCCCGCGCGTACTCCAGCGCCTCCACGACCTCCCTGGGGTGGCGCGGCAGCGCGAAGCAGAGCAGGGCCGTCGCCCCGGCCCGTACGGACGCGTCGACGCGGTCCGTGAGCATCGAGCCGCCCTCGTCGAGGAGGCGGATGTCGGGGTGGACCTTGGCGGCGAAGTACGCGAAGCCGCGGGCCTGGGAGGAGGCGGCGCGCAGGCCGAGGACGGGCAGCGGCCGGGAGGCGGCGAGCAGCCGCCCGGCGCGCTCGACGGGCGCGGGGTCGGCGAGCAGCTCGGCGAGATGCCGGAGGTTCTCGATCTCGGCGAGGACGGCCTGCTGGTACTCGTTGTGCTCGCTCGTCTCCCCCGTCGGCTTCCGCTCCGGGGCGACCTCGCGCAGATGGCGGCGCAGGGCGGGGTAGCCGTCGAAGCCGAGGGCGACGGCGAAGCGGGTGACGGAGGGCTGGCTGACGCCGGCGAGCTCGGCCAGCTCCACGCTGGACAGGAACGGCACGTCGCCGGCCCTGCGCACCATGCTGTGCGCGATGCGCCGCTGTGTCGGTGTCAGCCGGTGCCCTTCGAAGAGCGCCTGAAGCCGTCCGGCCGGGCTGTCGCTCACGCCGTCCCCCTTTGGTCTATTCATCCTCCTCGAACTCTGCATGAGGATATGCAGCAGGGCAAGAAAAAGCGGGGGATAGCCCTACTGACGGGAGGGACCGGGGCTCCCTACCGTGGCGAGCATGGATACGCGCGACCCCGACCGCAACGCCGAGCTCAAGAGCGAGCTGGACGCCACCCTGCACGCCCGGCGGGAGCTGGGTACGGAGTACGAGGCGGCTCTGATCGAGTCCTTCCTCGGCAAGGTGGAGCAGAGCCTGGACTCCACGGTCGACCGCCAGGTGCGGCGCCGGCTGGCCGAGCAGCAGGTGGCGACCGCCCGCGGGGTGCGGCCGCCCGGTTCGGGCGTGGAGGGCTTCGGCGAGCGCTACGGCTTCGGGATCATCTCGCTGATCCTGGCGATCCCGCTCTCCGCGATCGCCGTCAGCCAGGCGAACCTGGAGGGTCTGATCGTGGCCTGGCTGGGCATCGTGGGCGTGAACTTCGTCCACGCGTTCCGGGGCCGGCTGCCGAGGCGCGACGACACCCAGGACTTCTAGCGGGAAAGGGGTGGCGCGGGGACCGCCGCACCCCCGTTACCGGGGGGCGGGACGACGGCGGTCCCCGCGAGGGACACGGGCCCGGGTCAGGGCCGGTCTCCGCGTCCGGCGGCGTCTTCAGGAGTCCGGGAGCCGCTCCGTAGTCCTTGACGCCGACAACCACCAATGTGCCGGACGCGTGTTAAGCGGGTGCTGCGGGTACGTGTCGCGCTCGTACCGTTTGTGCGAACGCCCGCTCGACGAGCGTTTCGGGCTACTTCGCGGCGCCCTTGGTCCCGCCGTTCGCCAGGAAGGCCAGCAGGTCCTGACGGCTCACCACACCCGTCGGCTTGCCCTCGACGAGCACGATCGCCGCGTCCGCCTCGCCGAGCACGGACATCAGGTCGGCGACCGGCTCGCCGGAGCCGACCTGCGGCAGCGGGGCGCTCATGTGACGCTCCAGCGGGTCCTCCAGGGAGGCCCGCTTGGTGAACAGCGCGTCGAGGAGCTCGCGTTCGACGACCGAGCCGACGACCTCCGCGGCCATGACGTCGGGGTGGCCGGCGCCGGGCTTGACGATGGGCATCTGGGAGACGCCGTACTCCCGCAGCACCTCGATGGCCTGACCGACCGTCTCCTCCGGGTGCATGTGGACGAGGGAGGGCAGTCCGCCCTCCTTGTGGCGCAGCACGTCGGCGACGGTGGCGGAGGAGGTGTCCTCCAGGAAGCCGTAGTCGGCCATCCACTCGTCGTTGAAGATCTTGGAGAGGTAGCCGCGGCCGGAGTCCGGCAGGATCACGACCACGATGTCGTCCGGGCCGAGGTCCTTGGCGACCTCGAGCGCGGCGACGACCGCCATGCCGCAGGAGCCGCCCACCAGGAGGCCCTCCTCCTTGGCGAGGCGGCGGGTCATCTGGAAGGAGTCCTTGTCGGAGACGGCGACGATCCGGTCGGTGCCGTCACGGTCGTAGGCGGTGGGCCAGAAGTCCTCGCCGACGCCCTCGACGAGGTACGGCCGGCCGGAGCCGCCGGAGTAGACCGAGCCCTCGGGGTCGGCGCCGACGATCTGGACCGTGCCGCCGCTGACCTCCTTCAGGTACTTGCCGGTGCCGGAGATGGTGCCGCCGGTGCCGATGCCCGCGACGAAGTGGGTGATCTTCCCGTCCGTCTGCTCCCACAGCTCGGGACCGGTGGTCTCGTAGTGCGAGCGGGGGTTGTTCGGGTTGGAGTACTGGTCGGGCTTCCAGGCGCCGGGCGTCTCACGGACGAGCCGGTCCGAGACGTTGTAGTACGAGTCGGGGTGCTCGGGGTCGACGGCGGTGGGGCAGACCACGACCTCGGCGCCGTACGCCCGCAGCACGTTGATCTTGTCCGTGGACACCTTGTCGGGGCAGACGAAGATGCACTTGTAGCCCTTCTGCTGGGCCACGATGGCGAGCCCGACGCCGGTGTTGCCGGACGTGGGCTCGACGATGGTTCCGCCGGGCTTGAGAGCACCGCTCTCCTCGGCCGCCTCGATCATCCGCAGGGCGATGCGGTCCTTGACCGAACCGCCCGGGTTGAAGTACTCGACCTTGGCCAGGACGGTGGCCTGAATGCCCGCTGTCACATTGTTGAGCTTCACCAGCGGGGTGTTGCCGACGAGGCTGATCATCGAGTCGTGGAATTGCACCGTAATCTCCGGGGTCTCCGTAATGGTGCAGCCAGCGTATGCGTAGTCGGTGCGGGTTACGGGGCAGTTACATCCTGAACGGCTTGAAGGAGGTGACTGCCCCCATGTCGAGGGCGAGGGTGGCACGGCGGATCGCGGCGGGCGCGGCGTACGGCGGCGGGAGCATCGGGCTGCTCGGTGCGGCGGCGGTGGGAGTGCTTCTGGCCGAGGTACAGCTCGCGAAGAGGACGGTCGGGGGTGGGGTGGCGCCGCTGCCACCGGGGGCGGACGGGCTGTACGGCCGCTCCTTCGAGACCACGGATCCGGCCTCGCCCCCGCTGCGGCTGGCCCTTCTGGGTGATTCGACGGCGGCGGGGCAGGGGGTGCGCCGGGTGGGTCAGACACCGGGGGCGCTGCTGGCCTCGGGGCTCGCGGCGGTGGCGGAGCGGCCGGTGAACCTGCGGAACGTGGCGCTGCCGGGTGCGCTCTCGGACGACCTGGAGCGCCAGGTGTCGCTGCTGCTGACGGCTCCGGCGGGGCCGCCTGACGTGTGCGTGATCATGATCGGGGCGAACGACGTCACGCACCGGATGTCGGCGACGGAGTCGGTGCGGCTGCTCGCGGCGGCGGTGCGGCGGCTGCGGACGGCCGGGGCGGAGGTGGTCGTCGGGACCTGCCCGGATCTGGGGACCATCGAGCCGGTGTACCAGCCGCTGCGGTGGCTGGCGCGGCGGGTGTCGCGGCAGCTGGCGGCGGCGCAGACCATCGTGGTGGTGGAGCAGGGCGGGCGGACGGTGTCGCTGGGGGACCTGCTGGGTCCGGAGTTCGCGGCGAATCCGCGGGAGATGTTCGGCGTGGACAACTACCACCCGTCGGCGGAGGGCTACGCGACGGCGGCGATGGCCGTGCTGCCGACGGTGTGCGCGGTGCTGGGCGTGTGGCCGGAGACGGACCGCCTGGAGCCGGACCGCCACGAGAACATGCTGCCGGTGGCGAAGGCGGCCGCGGAGGCGGCGAAGGAAGCGGGTACGGAGGTCACGGGGGCGCGGGCGCCGTGGGCGCTGCTCAAGCACCGCCGCCGGCGTCGCCTCGCGGAGCCGCCCCCGGCCACGCCGGAGCAGAACCCGTCCCCGGAGGAGGCCCACCGCCCCTGACGGCCTGGGCGCGCGCGCAGGCCGGCGGTGCGGGGCTCCGTCCTTCGTCGCCGCGCTGCGCCGCCCCCTGCCGTACGGGCGATGGGACGCCGACTGAGCGCTCGCTTAGAAAAGAGGTCCGCGTCACACCGTCTGGGCGGTGACCCGTGCCGTACGTGCAGGTAGCTTCGCTTTCAGTCCGTCCACCCCGCATCCTCCTGGAGCCGTGATGCCCGAAGCCGTCATCGTCTCGACCGCCCGCTCCCCGATCGGCCGGGCCTTCAAGGGCTCCCTGAAGGACCTGCGGCCCGACGACCTCACCGCGACCATCATCCAGGCCGCGCTCGCCAAGGTCCCCGAGCTGGACCCGCGCGACATCGACGACCTGATGCTCGGCTGTGGCCTCCCGGGTGGCGAGCAGGGCAACAACCTGGGCCGGATCGTCGCCGTCCAGATGGGGATGGACCACCTCCCCGGCTGCACGATCACCCGGTACTGCTCCTCCTCGCTCCAGACCTCCCGCATGGCGCTGCACGCCATCAAGGCCGGCGAGGGCGACGTCTTCATCTCGGCCGGTGTCGAGATGGTCTCCAGCTTCGCCAAGGGCAACTCGGACTCCCTGCCCGACACGCACAACCCGCTCTTCGCCGAGGCCGAGGCCCGCACCGCCACCGTCGCCGCCTCCGAGGGCTCCTCCTGGCACGACCCGCGCGAGGACGGCCTCGTCCCGGACGCGTACATCGCCATGGGCCAGACCGCCGAGAACCTGGCCCGCCTCAAGGGCATCAGCCGCCAGGAGATGGACGAGTTCGGCGTACGGTCGCAGAACCTCGCCGAGCAGGCCATCAAGAACGGCTTCTGGGAACGCGAGATCACCCCGGTGACGACCCCGGACGGCACCGTCGTCTCCGCCGACGACGGCCCGCGCGCCGGCGTCACCCTGGAGGGCGTGCAGGGCCTCAAGCCCGTCTTCCGCCCCGACGGCCTGGTCACCGCCGCCAACTGCTGCCCGCTCAACGACGGCGCCGCCGCGCTCGTGATCATGTCGGACACGAAGGCCCGCGAGCTCGGCCTGACGCCGCTCGCCCGCATCGTCTCCACCGGCGTCTCGGGCCTCTCCCCCGAGATCATGGGCCTCGGCCCCGTCGAGGCGTCCAAGCAGGCCCTCAAGCGCGCCGGCCTGACCATCGGCGACATCGACCTCGCCGAGATCAACGAGGCCTTCGCCGCCCAGGTCATCCCGTCCTACCAGGACCTGGGTCTGGACCTGGACAAGGTGAACGTCAACGGTGGCGCGATCGCCGTCGGCCACCCCTTCGGCATGACCGGCGCCCGCATCACCGGCACCCTGATCAACAGCCTCCAGTTCCACGACAAGCAGTTCGGCCTGGAGACCATGTGCGTCGGCGGCGGCCAGGGCATGGCCATGGTCATCGAGCGGCTGAGCTGAGCCGTAGCGGAGGGTAGGGGTCGCCTGAGGAACGAAGGCGGCACCTGCCCGCAGCGGTGGCGAAGGGAAGCGTGAGCGAAGAAGCGAGCGGCTGAGCTGAGCCTGGAAGCGAGCGGCTGAGGCGAGCCCCAGGGCGCCTGCCGTAAGCCCAGAAGACGCCTCGGCTAACCCCGTCGCGTCCTAGCCGTGACCGAATCTCCCCCAGGATGTGACCTACGTCCCGGGGGAGAGTCATTCCCGCAGGTCACAACCACATCGGGACTAAACACCTGGCCCAAATACCTGTCCATTTCGTGACGTAATGCACTGACAGGGGGCGCACTCCCACGACAAGCTGATGTAGGAAGTCGGGGGGATCGACTCGGAATCGGGAGTACGTCAGTGAGCGCCATGTCTCTTGCCCTGCTGGTGACCACGGCCGCCGCCACGGCCGTGGGCGCCGCCGCCCTGCACGCTGCCCACGGTCTCCGTAAGCAGGTCGCCGCTCTGCGTAGCGAACTCGCCACCGCCCACGGGGTGTCCGTGCCCCAGGCCCGCCAGACGCCCGCGTCCGAGATACGGGCCGCGGTCGCCGAGGCGCTGGCCGAGGAGCGCGAGCGCGAGCTCGCCGAGGCGCGGGCGTTCTGGGCGGCACAGGAGGCCCGTGACGCGGCCGACGCCCCGTCGCTCCTCGGCGGCCTGGGCGGATCCGCCGAGGACGGCCCCTTCTACGTGCCGCGCCAGGCCGACTTCGTGGGCCTGGAGGCCATGGCCCTGGAGGCGATGGAGGCCGAGGCCGCCGGACTGGACGGCGCCGGCGCCGACAGCGTCCTGGACGAGTTCCCCGAGCTGAACGAGTACGCCGAGGACTCCCCGGAGCTCGCCGCGGCCCGCCGCCGCCACCCCTCGCACCCGGACTTCGTGCCGGTCCAGACGCCCGTGGTCACCGACCACGAGCGCACGGTGGCCCGCCTCGAGGAGCTCGCCGACACGCGCACCGCGCTGACCGACGTACGCCCCGGGCCGCTCGGCACGCTGGACGTGTACGTCTTCGCCGACGGCACCACGCTCTGCATGACTCCCGGTCACCGGGAGACCGCGGAGCGTCTCGCGGACGCCCTGCACGCCGGTCGTACGCCGGTCCTGCTCGGCGGTTCGGGCGTCTCGGGGGCGTACGCCCTGACGTTCTCCTTCGGGGACGCGGACGACGAGAACGTCTACATCCTCGCCGACCGCGTGATCGCCTCGCTGTAGCCCTCCCCGGAGGCCGTCACAGCCCCGACCGCTCCGCGGCCTCCCGCACCAGCCTCACGGCCTCGCCCAGTTCCCGTTCCCGGGAGCCGGCCGGGGCCGTTCGCAGAATCTCCGCCAGATCGTTTCCGGCCACCACGAGTTGGTCGGCCACCGTGAACACGCCGGCCTCCGGCATGATCCGCCCGGCGCCCTCCGGCTCCTCGATCCGCTGCGCCAGGAGCGCCAACTCCCTGGCCAGCTGCAGTCCTTCGGCGGCGGCGCCGCGCTGGAGGCGGCTCTGCGGGGCGGCCCGCAGCCGGTCGGCGAACCGTTCGACGACGGCGGTCAGTTCACTGGTATCAAGCACGGCGCGACCCTACGCGCCCTCCGGGGACTGTTGCCAACGGCCCGGCACTCAGGCACGGTGACGGGAAGGAGCACACGGCAACACGCGTCCGGAGGCGCCGATGTCCCACGCATTCTCCGAAGAGACCCATCGCAACCTGCTCGCCCGTATCCCCCATTGCACCGGTCGTGAAGTCTCCGACTGGCTTCGCACCGTCGAGGAAGGCCCCTCCCTCATCCGCTTCGAGGAGAAGGTGAGCTGGCTCCGGGGCGAGCACGACCTCGCGTACGGCCACGCGAAGGCGATCATCCACGAGTACGACCTTCGGCGAGCGGCCCGCCGGCTGCTCTGACACTCCGCACGGGGGCCCGCCCGCACGGGCCCCCGTCGGCCCGCCCCGGCAGGGCGGAGCCGATGGGGAGAACCATCGTTCCCCATCTCCGGTAGAGTGAGAGAACGATGATTCTCCACTGATGGGGTGATCGGGCGATGGACACGGAAACCGCCGAGCTACGGCTCCTGGAGGCCGCCGAGGCCCTCTTCGACGAGCGGGGGGTGCAGGCGGTCGGCATGGACGCCATCCGCACCGCGTCCGGCGTCTCCCTCAAACGCCTCTACCAGCTGTACCCGTCCAAGGACCATCTGGTCTGGGCCGTCCTGAACCGCCGCGACGCGGCCGTACGGGAGGCCATCGCCGCCCACGGCGCGGCGCACGCCGGCACGCCGTACGAGCGCGTCCTGGCGGTCTTCGACTACCTCGGCGACTGGTTCGCCGACCCCGGCTTCCGGGGGTGTGCCTTCATCAACACCTTCGGCGAGATGGGCGGCATCTCGGCGGACGTCGCCGACATCGCCCGCGGCCACAAGCAGGCCCTGCGCGGATACTTCGCCGAGCAGACGAACGCCCTCGGCGCGCCGTCGGAGCTCGCCGACCAGCTGGCGCTGCTGGCCAACGGCGCCATGGCCGTCGCCGGCATCAACGGATCCCCCGAGCCGGCCGCCCAGGCGAAGGAAGCGGCCCGGGTGCTCCTGGAGGCCGCGCTCAGGGGCTGAGAACGCGGAAGGGCCCGCCCGGCGGAAGCCGGACGGGCCCTTCGTCACACACGAGCGGTGCGTCAGTCGTCGCCCTGAAGGATCGACAGCAGGCGCAGCATCTCCAGGTAGATCCACACCAGGGTCAGGGTGAGGCCGAAGGCCGCCAGCCAGGACTCCTCGCGCGGAGCGCCGTACGTCACGCCGTCCTCGACCTGCTTGAAGTCGAGGGCGAGGAAGCAGGCACCGAGGATGATGCCGATGACACCGAAGAGGATGCCGAGGCCGCCGCTGCGGAAGCCCAGGCCGTCACCGGCGCCGTCGAAGAGCGAGAAGATCGCGTTGACCGCCATCAGCAGGACGAAGCCGATCGCGGCCGCCATCACGAAGCCGTAGAAGCGGCGGGTCACACGGATCCAGCGCATCTTGTAGGCGATCAGCACACCGGCGAAGACCGCCATCGTGCCGAGGACCGCCTGCGCGACCACACCGGGCGAGATGTAGGTCGAGACCGTGGCCGAGATCACGCCGAGGAAGACACCCTCGAACGCCGCGTAGGCCAGGATCAGCGCGGGCGAGGCCTTGCGCTTGAAGGACTGCACCATCGCCAGGACGAAGGCCACCAGGGCGGCGCCGATGGCGATGCCGTAGGACTTGCCGAGGTTCGCCTCGTCGACCGGCAGCAGGAACCACGCGAGGGCGGCGGTGACCACGACCGTGCCGAGCGTCATGGCCGTACGGCTCACGACGTCGTCGATCGTCATCACGTCGCCGCGCGTCTGCTGCGGGGCGCCGAGCTGGGTGTCCTGCGCGTACGGGTTGGTCGCGTACGGGTTCGCCGCGTCCTGGGCGTACGGGTTGGTTCCGACGGCGGGGCCCCCGGCCTGCGGCTGCTGCGCGTTGAAGCCGGCGTAGCCGTTGTCGCGGCTGAACCCCCGTCGCGAGAAGACCGGGTTGCTGCTCCTCATCTCACTCCTCCATGGCCGCACTGCGCGGCCTTGCGTCAAGAGTAATGCGGAAGCAAAAGAAACTCCCTAGTGCTCGGGGAGGATCTTTCCGAGATCGTTAGAGAGACCCGGTGGTCGACAGGGGTGAGCTGTGCCCGGAACCGGACTCGAACCGGTACGGCCCGAAGGCCAGCGAGGTTTAAGCTCGCCGTGTCTGCATTCCACCACCCGGGCATGGCGCGCGGCTCCGCGTTGGCACATGAGCCTATCGGGACGCTTCCCCCGTTCAGCGGAACGCTGGCCCGATGTTGTCTTATTTTATTGACGTCTGAGGGTGCGTCAGTGCAGGTGGGGGCCCATCTGACGAACTGTGACAGGGGTCGCAGGCGCAAAGGTGCGTACGCCGGAATGACGGAAACTCGCCGCATCTATGTCACATCGCCCGCGCGGTACGCACCCGGTCCGCGCTCCGGAGGGCGCCTCAGGGGTCCTGTCATACCTCAGGAGGAGGGGCAGGCCCCCCGGTCCGACTCCAGGCTGCCCCAGGAACGGGCATGTGGACGGACGCTCCGGACCTCAACGCTCGACACGATGGAGTGGTTCCCAAACGTCCGCAGTGACAGGAGTCGCCCTCGTGACCACCACCCCCACCGTGTCCCGCGCCACCGCGGTGGCCGCCCGCGCCACGGATCTCTCGAAGGTCTACGGACAGGGCGAGACCCAGGTGGTCGCCCTCGACCAGGTCACCGTGGACTTCCGCCAGGGCGAGTTCACCGCGATCATGGGGCCGTCCGGCTCCGGCAAGTCCACCCTGATGCACTGCGTCGCCGGCCTGGACTCCTTCAGCTCCGGTTCGGTCCGCCTCGGCGACACCGAGCTGAGCACCCTGAAGGACAAGCAGCTCACGCAGCTGCGCCGGGACAAGATCGGCTTCATCTTCCAGGCGTTCAACCTGCTGCCGACGCTGACGGCCCTGGAGAACATCACGCTGCCGATGGACATCGCGGGCCGCAAGCCCGACAAGCAGTGGGTGGAGAAGGTCATCGACATGATCGGCCTGTCCGGCCGGCTGAGCCACCGTCCCGCACAGCTCTCCGGCGGCCAGCAGCAGCGCGTCGCCGTGGCCCGCGCGCTGGCCTCCCGCCCCGAGATCATCTTCGGTGACGAGCCGACCGGAAACCTGGACTCACGCTCGGGCGCCGAGGTGCTGGGCTTCCTGCGCAATTCGGTACGGGAGCTGGGCCAGACGGTCGTCATGGTCACCCACGACCCGGTCGCCGCGTCCTACGCGGACCGGGTGATCTTCCTCGCGGACGGCCGCATCGTCGACGAGATGATCGCCCCGACGGCGGACGGCGTGCTGGACCGCATGAAGGCCTTCGACGCCAAGGGCCGCACGAGCTGAGGCGGCGGCGCCTCACCGCGCCGTCCCGGGGCCCGGCCCCCGGAGCCCCGCCCACGCGGGGACCGTGACGGCGCCCGGCCGTGTGCCGTGCGCCCCGTTCTCCCCGCCCTCTCACTTCCCGGCCCGCCGCAGGCGCCGGCCCCACTCCAGGACACACACATGTTCCGTACCGCCTTGCGCAACGTGCTCGCGCACAAGGCCCGGCTGCTGATGACCGTGCTCGCCGTCATGCTCGGCGTCGCCTTCGTCTCCGGCACCCTGGTCTTCACCGACACCCTGTCCCACGCCTTCCGCAACCAGTCGGCCAAGAGCTACGACGACGTGGCCGTCGCCGCCACGCTGTACCCGACCCCCGACCAGGCCAAGAAGACGCCCGGCATCTCCGAGCAGGTCCTGGCGAAGGTCGAACAGGTCGACGGGGTCGCCTCCGCGACCGGCCGGGTCTCCGGCTTCGCCGGTGTGCCCGACAAGGAGGGCAAGCTGATCGGCGGCGGGTGGTCCAACAAGGGCACCAACTTCGCCCCCGGCAAGGACGGCAAGGACCGGGCGTACGACTTCACCTCCGGCACCGGCCCGGTCCAGGACGACCAGATCGCCCTCGACAAGGAGACCGCCGCGAAGGGCGGCTACCAGGTCGGCGACCGCGTCCGTGTCGCCACGAACGGCCCGGTGCAGCCGTACACCCTCTCCGGTGTCTTCACCACCGAGGACGGCGCGGTCAACGCCGGCGGCAGCCTGATCCTCTTCGACACCGACGTGGCCCAGAAGCTCTACCTCAAGCCGGGCTACTACTCGGACATGACCGTCACGGCGACCCCGGGCACCGACGACGCCAAGCTCCTCGACGCGGTGCTGAAGGTCATGCCGAAGGAGGCGCAGGCGGAGACCGGCCAGGAGCTGGCCGACCGGCAGGCCCGTGACATCGAGGCCGGTCTCGGCGCCTTCAAGCAGGTGCTGCTCGGCTTCGCCGGCATCGCGCTCTTCGTCGGCATCTTCCTGATCTCCAACACCTTCACGATGCTGGTCGCCCAGCGCACCAAGGAACTCGCCCTGATGCGGGCCGTGGGTGCCTCGCGCAAGCAGATCACCCGCTCGGTGCTGGTCGAGGCCGGCCTGGTCGGTGTCGTCGCCTCCGTCGTCGGATACGTGCTCGGTGTGGGTCTGGCGATCGGACTGCGCGCGGGCATGAACGCCTTCGAGCTGAAGATGCCGGACGGCCCGCTGATCCTGGGCGCCACCCCGGTGATCTCCGCGCTCGCCGTGGGTGTCCTGATCACGATGCTGGCCGCCTGGCTGCCCGGCCGCCGGGCCGCGAAGATCCCGCCGGTGGCGGCGATGAGCAGCGTCCACGCGGTGGCCACCACCAAGTCGCTGGTCGTCCGCAACTCCATCGGCGGCGCGATCACCGCGCTCGGCGCGGCGCTGATCGTCGCCGGTGCGGCCAAGGGCGCCGACATGGGCCGGATGCTCGTCGGGGCCGGCGCGTTCCTCGCGCTCATCGGTGTGATCGTGCTGATCCCGCTGCTGTCCCGCCCGGTCATCGCGCTCATCCGGCCGCTGATCGTCGGAGTGTTCGGAGTGTCCGGCAAGCTCGCCGGTCAGAACGCGGTCCGTAACCCGCGCCGCACCGGAGCCACCGCGTCCGCGCTGGCCATCGGTCTGACCCTGGTCACCGGCCTGTCGGTGCTCGGTGCCACGGTGGGCTCGGCCATCGACCGGATGACGGTCGACTACCTCAAGGCCGACTACATGGTCACGATGGCCCAGGGCTCGGGCCCCGGTCTCGACCAGACCGCGCTGACCGCCCTGGAGAAGGCGCCCGGCGTCGTCGCCGTCTCGCCTCAGCAGGCCGACTACTTCGAGCTGGGGGGCGACTTCCGGGCCGCCTCCGGTGTCACCCCGGGCGACATCGAGCAGGTGCTGAACCTGAAGGTCGTCAAGGGCTCGCTCGACACGCTGGGCAAGGGCCAGATCGCGGTGGCGCGGAAGACCGCGGACAAGCAGGGCTGGAAGGTCGGCGACTCCCTGCCGGTCGCCTTCGCGGACGACAAGAAGAGCAAGCTGACGGTCGGCGCGGTCTACGAGGACAACGAGTTCGTCTCCCCCGTGCTGATCGACACCAAGATCGTCAACGCGCACACCGAGAAGCCCCAGATCATGCAGATCCTGGTGAAGATGGACGGCGGTGAGTCGGCGGCCGGCGAGGGCGCCCTCATCAAGGCCCTCGGTGAGAACCCGGCCATCTCGGTGATGGACCAGAAGGACATCCGCGACTCGTTCGGCGGCCCCATCAACATCCTGCTCAACATCATGTACGGCCTGCTGGCGATGGCCCTGATCATCGCGGTGCTCGGTGTCGTGAACACCCTCGCCATGTCGGTGTTCGAGCGGCAGCAGGAGATCGGGATGCTGCGGGCGATCGGTCTCGACCGTCGCCGCGTGAAGCGGATGGTCCGTCTGGAGGCCGTGGTCATCTCGGTGTTCGGCGCGGTCGTCGGTATCGGTCTCGGCTCGTTCCTCGGCTGGGCGATCGGCGAGACGATCAAGAGCAGCCTGCCGGGCTACGTCCTGGTGCTGCCCTGGGACCGGATCGGGTTCTTGCTGATCGCCGCCGCGCTGGTCGGCGTCCTGGCCTCCCTGTGGCCGGCCCGGAGCGCCGCGAAGCTGAACATGCTGACGGCGATCAAGGCCGAGTAGCACGACCGGCGGTACGGATACGAGGAAGGGCCGGGCTCCCCGTTCGGGG